>JAEOTB010000038.1 GCA_016840065.1 Candidatus Hermodarchaeota archaeon
CCTTCGCGACTTCTTCGGGTGTGCCTTGTGCAACAATGTAGCCTCCTTCATCGCCACCCTCTGGTCCCAAGTCGATGATGTAATCTGCACACTTGATCACATCGGGGTGATGCTCGATAATAATTACCGTGTTCCCAGCATCGACTAGACGGTTAAGCACATCTAGGAGTTTGGCCACATCTGCCATGTGGAGACCAGTCGTAGGTTCATCGAGGAAGTAGAGGGTCTTGCCGGTACTTCTCTTTCCTAGCTCCCTGCTCAACTTGATACGCTGTGCCTCCCCACCGCTTACTGTGGGAGCTGTCTGACCTAACTCCATGTATCCCAGTCCAACATCCTGAAGGGTCTTGAGGATCCGGATAATATTCGGGATGTTCTCGTAAAAGTCTGCGGCTTCGTCGACCGTCATTCTGAGAACTTCATAGATGGTCTTGCCCTTGTAGCGTATCTGTAAAGTATCTTTGTTGAATCGTTTCCCGTGGCACTCTTCGCAGATAACATAGACGTCGGGGAGGAACTGCATTTCGATTCTGAGGACACCTCCACCCTGACATGCTTCACACCTTCCGCCTTTCACATTGAAGCTGAACCGTCCGGGTTTGTATCCTCGCATGCGCGCTTCTTCTGTTTTGGCGAAGAGATTTCGGATAGGTGTAAACAACCCAGTGTAGGTTGCGGGGTTAGAGCGAGGGGTGCGGCCGATGGGTGACTGATCCACCAGGATTACTTTGTCAATGAATTCGATGCCAGTCAGCTCCTTGAAAGGTCCTGGCTTGACAATCATACCCGAACGCGCCTTTGATACGAACGCGCCTGTTTTTACAGAACGCGCCCGTTTACGACGCTTCTGACGGAACTGCCATCTCAACCCAGGATATAACGTGTCCGTGATTAGGGTACTCTTCCCCGAGCCGGAAACCCCGGTCACACAGATGAAAGTGCCCAACGGAAAGTCTACGTCAACTTTCTTAAGGTTGTGGTGATGCGCCCCTTTCAACTTGATTGCCGTCCCGTTGCCTCGTCGCCGACTCACTGGTAGAGATATCTGAAGCTCGCCGCGCAGGTACTTACCCGTTATAGATTTCGGAGATGCTTCAATATCTGCAACAGTTCCCTCTGCTACTACTTGACCTCCGAGAACCCCTGCCCCAGGACCCAAGTCGATGATGTGGTCTGCGGCTCGGATGAAGCCCTCATCATGCTCAACAACCAATACTGTGTTTCCGAGATCACGGAGCTGCAGGAGCATGTTCAGCAGCCGGTCGTTATCACGCATATGGAGTCCTATACTAGGTTCATCTAGGATGTAGGTGACGCCGACAAGGCGTGACCCTATCTGGGTGGCTAGGCGTACTCTCTGGGCTTCTCCCCCTGCGAGGGTGGCAGATTGACGGTTCATTGTTAGGTACTCTAAGCCAACCTCTGAGAGGAACCGGAGCCGCTCCTTTATCTCTCGCATCGTCTGCTTTCCTATCGTGAGTTCCCGCTTTGTCAATCGGAGTTTCTCAAAATACTTGACAGCCTCACCAACTGACTTGTTACTGATTTCATCGATTCTTCTCCCGTGAATCGTAACAGCGAGGGCTTCTGGGCGAAGTTTTCTGCCTTTGCATTCGGGGCAGTCGTTGTGTGCCATGAATTGCTCGACGCTCTGACGCACTATCTCGGATTTGGTAGCTGAGTACCGATGCTTCAGTCCCGCTATTACACCCATTGTGGGCTTCTCTGTGATCCATTCCCAGCTTCTTCCGCTGCCAGTCACTCCGCGGTGCTCGAAGCGTATCGCCTCGTCCCCAGAACCATACAAGATGATTTTCTGGATCTTGGGGTCTAGGTCCTTGAATGGCACATCTAGGCTGAAGCCGTAATGGTTTGCGATGCTCGTTATACTCCTAAGACGCCATCCCTCTAGTGGTGCGCTCCAGGGTGCGACGGCTCCTTGACGGATGGTGAGTGTCTTGTCTGGGATGACAAGAAGTGGGTCGACCTCAAGGGTGTAGCCAAGTCCTTTACATCTTGGACAGGCACCGTAGGGTGAGTTGAAACTGAATAGTCGTGGCGCTAGGTCGGGGAAGCTAACGCCACAAACAGGGCATCCTGCTGACTCACTGAATAAGTGTTCTTGGTCACCCATTACATCAGCGATAACTACACCCTTCCCGAATTCTAGGGCGGTTTCCACCGACTGGGTTAGTCTCTGCTCTATTGAAGGTTTTATCACCAGCCGGTCCACGATAATTTCGATTGAGTGTTGTTTGTAGCGGTCGAGTTCGATGGTTTCTTTATCGAGCCGGTAGTCCTTTCCGTTCACGCGGACTCTGATGAAGCCTTCGCGCTGCAGCTTCTTGAACAAGCTCTTGTAGTGTCCTTTCCTGCCACGGACTACAGGGGAGAGAATCCTGACCTGTTTTCCTTCGCCAAGCTCCATAATCTGTCGGACTATCTGTTGAGCCGATTGCGGGGAGATGCGACGACCGCACTGGTGACAGTGAGGGATACCGATGCGGGCCCAGAGGAGCCGCATGTAGTCATAGACTTCTGTTTGTGTTCCGACGGTTGACCGTGGATTACCACCAGCTGAGCGTTGATCAATGGAGATGGCTGGGCTGAGTCCTTCGATGGAGTCTACGTCGGGCTTGCTCATGCGTCCAAGGAACTGGCGGGCATAGGCGCTCAGGGATTCTACGTAGCGGCGCTGCCCTTCGGCGAAAAGAGTGTCAAAGGCTAGAGAGGACTTGCCTGAGCCTGATAGTCCAGTTATCACTACGTATTTATCGCGTGGTATCTTGACAGAGATGTTTTTTAGGTTGTGTACGCGAGCGCCCTTGACTACAATATACTTTTCTGGACTCAACTAATACACCGGCTTGCCGCCTCGTGACACCTAGCATGAATAACTGTTATGGTCTTCTGCTAGGCCCTGCTATACCTCGACGGAGTTCTGTTCCCTCATGGTTAGTGTTTATCTGCTTTTCCTTTACGGCGAGTCAGCTTAAACAGACAAACAAGCTGGGAGCTAATTGAAACTATTATTCTGTTTTATCACCTAAAACGAACCAACTCAGTTTCTAGACCAAACCTTCCCTCTGCCTTTGCAGCGATAACACGTTCTCTGATAGCTACCAGGAATGTTAGATCTAATCTTCCCTGATCCTCGGCAAAGGTAGCAAAGTCGAATTGTAGACAATGGGAATCACCACTAGAAACCTCCAAAAATGCCAAGAAAAAGCTTAGCATTTCTCCTGGTTCACTTGCTTCTGCGGCCTCGTTCAGGTTTTCCCGTTGCGCGGAGACCAAGATAGGCTTCAATCTCGTTGACAAGGTCTCGGAGCTCAGCAGCTCGCTCGAACTCTAGTTCCTCTGCAGCGTGAAGCATCTCCTCCCGCAGCTCCACTATCAAAAGAGCAAGATCACTTTCATTTGCGGTGCGCCAATTCCGGGGGAGACGGACATCAGGTGCTGCATCTGCTGCGACTCTTTCAACATCTTCTGCGATGTCATCGAGTGACTTCACGATTGTTGTTGGTGTGATTCCATGCTCACGGTTATGCGCCATCTGGAGGTCCCGTCTGCGATTATTCTCAGAAATAGCCCGCTGCATAGAATCTGTCACCTTGTCAGCGTAGAGAATCACGGTTCCGTTCACGTTCCGGCTCGCACGACCCATCGTCTGAATCAAGCTGGTTTCAGAACGTAGGAAGCCCTCTTTATCTGCATCCAGTATCGCGACAAGTGATACTTCCGGAAGGTCAAGCCCTTCGCGGAGAAGGTTGATACCGACAACAACATCGAACTTACCACGCCGCAGGTTCCGAAGGACCTCCACTCGTTCAAGGGTGGCAACCTCGGAGTGAAGGTACTCGGCTTTCACTCCCGCGTGAACTAGATAATCTGAGAGGTCCTCAGCCATCCTCTTAGTCAGGGTAGTAATCAGCACCCGCTCATCCCGTTTTTCCCTCTCTCGTATCTCTGAGAGTAGATCCTCTATCTGACCCTTAGTTGGGCGAACAATGATTAACGGGTCGATAAGACCTGTGGGTCTGATTATTTGTTCCACAATCTGTTGAGCTTGTCTTCGCTCATAATCTGCAGGTGTCGCAGAGGTGAAGAGGACCCGTCGCATGAAAGGCTCAAACTCATCGAAGGTAAGAGGTCTGTTATCATAGGCGGAGGGTAAGCGGAACCCGAAGCCCACTAGATTATCCTTCCGGGCACGGTCTCCACGATACATACCGCGCAACTGGGGTATGGTGACATGGGACTCGTCGAGGACGAGTAGAAAGTCCTTGGGGAAGTGGTCTAGCAGGCAGTAGGGCTTCTCCCCTTCAGCGCGACCATCAAAGTAACGGGAGTAATTCTCGATACCACTCGTCCAGCCCACGGTGCTCAACATCTCCATATCATATTTAACACGGCGACGAAGACGGTCTGCTTCTAGAATTTTCTCAGCTGCTTCTAGCTCTGCGACACGCTCTCTCAGCTCAACTTCGACCGCTTTAACGACTTGAGGAATGTCTTCGCGGTTTGTGGTAAACTGTTTGGCGGGGAATATGCGGATCCGCTCTCGTTCACCCAGCACAGTTCCGTGCAAGGGCGCTACCTCGACAATTTCCTCAATGGTGTCGCCAAATGTTTCAAGTCTAACGGGTGTGTCCGCGTAAGCTGGAAAGACTTCAATAACATCACCCCGTACCCTAAAGGTACCCCTCTTGAAATCGAAATCGTTCCTTTGATACTGAAGATGAACAAGGCGCGAGAACAGCTCCTTCCGGGTTATGGTCTGTCCCTTCGTCAACTCCAGCATCACACCACGATACGCGCTGGGCGCTCCAGTGCCGAAGATGCAAGAAACCGTTGCCACAATTAGCACATCTTTCCGCATAGCCAATGATGCTGTCGCAGCCAGCCGCATACGCTCCACCTCCTCATTGATCGAGGAATCCTTCTCGATGTAGGTGTCCGAAGTCGGCAAGTAGGCCTCGGGTTGATAATAATCATAAAATGACACATAGTACTCTACTGCTGAACCCGGGAAGTATTCCCGGAACATGCTGCAGAGCTGAGCGGCAAGAGTTTTGTTCGGGGCGATGACAAGTGTGGGTTTCTGGAGCGCGGTAACCACTGAAGCAACAGTGAAGGTCTTACCTGACCCAGTTACTCCAAGAAGGACCTGCTTGTTGTGACCTTCCTTGTAGCCTTTCAGAAGTCGTTTGATGGCTTTAGGTTGGTCGCCTCGTGGCTTGTAACGTGGGTTCAACTCGAACTTTGTCACTGGTTTCGCGCCTCCGGTCGCACAAACCCACTCTTTGCTTTATCACTTTTGTGGGGTGCAGGATAAGTATCTTCAACGATACTGGGGTATCCGATGTGTTTTACCGCTTCTGCAGTTTCCTTGATTCTAATGAAACATTTAAAGCGGATGGAATCGGAAACTAATAAGAATTAACACTGTTAATTCAAGGAAGTTGTACGAAAGAGGAAGGGAGGCCCCTTTCATATTTTCTACTGGTAATGCCACCAGTATTATCAATGTTGAAATAAAGCCACAATACTCGTCGTGGCAATGAACTGTTGCAAGAAAGGGAGAGGCCCTTCTCATCATGCACTTCTAGGCTTGCATTGTCTGGTTCTATTTGTAGTGTTGTTCATAGAACTGCTTGATTTCTTCTGGGGTTGGTAGTGAACAGCGTTCCCATACGTGGATGACTTCTTCTAGTTCCTTCTCTCCTTGTTGTCCCCTAAAGAGTTCAGATAGATGCTGGGTTCGTTCTTGGATATCTCGTTTGCACAAATCAAGGTACACCTCGGCACTGTAGTATTTCAGGGGATTGAACCTTTCAGCATACCCCTTCATCCCATGTTCCTTCTCAATCTCTTCTGGCGAGGGAAGTAAGTAGCCTTCACCGAAGACAGGGTGAGGAATCCACGTCTTTATTCGGCGGCTCTCTACCAGTTCCACTAAGCGCTTGGTGTCTTCTACTCTGATTTTTTCGCCTAACCCATGGTAGACTGGTTTGCCCTGCCCATCGAGGGATGCTTTACCTGTGACCTTATCGATTTTAGGAATTGGTTGTCCCTGTTCGTCGAGGCGGCGGCGTTGTTTGCCCTTGAAGTCGTGTTCACCGACATAACCTGAGTTGACAATAGCAAAGACTAGATTGCCACCCTCTATCCTAGAGTTCGCGTATTGACCTAACCCCATCTCTGAATACACTTTGTGTTTTAGTAGTGCTTGATGGGCCTGCTCTCGTACCATAAAGTCTGTGGCAGCATAGGAGCGGACCCTGGTGCCGGGGATTTTTCCGCCGATGGCTGAGGTGATGATGGTTTCGCATCCTGAGTCTAGGGCTACCGCCATGGCAGGATCAGTGATACGGATTAGGGGTTGGAAGATGTCGAAGCGCCGGAAGGAGAGCATCTCGGTTTTGAGCCACTTATCCGTTCCTGGCTCCCAGTCCGGATTCAGTGCATCGAACTTGAAGATGAATCGACCGTTGGTTGTTCCTGATTTCTCATAGCGAGTACACTGAAGGGAGCCCACCTTCTCTCCTGTAATGGGGCAGGGGACGCGAACTGGATGTCCCTTAACCTCCATCATTTTGTACTCTATGCCTTCACAGTCGATGTTCTGGGCGAGAACTACTTCACGCGTGCCGTCTGGACGCTTCTCCTTGGATTTCATCAGTCCTGGCCATTCAGGGCTTGCGGAATCCAATCCTTCACTCTTGGCATAAGACGCTGCCTCTAATCCAATCACTTGCACCTTCTCGACCCGACCACTACCGTTGGGTATTGGCAGCCCTAAGCATGCGTCGTCTTGGTGCAGCTGAGGACCAACAGTCAGGGTCGTTTTGCCTGTACCGGATAACCCCTTGAGAACCCGAGTTTCAGTACATCCCGCATGGTAGGAAACGAGTCCTTGTGCTTCGCCTCGGTTCCATACTAGCGTGAGGTTTGGTTTTTTGAAGGCTCCTCCGAAATAATCCACGCGCAGGCTCATCACTCGTCTGTGGTCTTCATCCATTCTGGTCATGTCATAGAGGGTGAGGGGCTCATCGGGGTCGAATTCTGGCCAGAAGCTGCGGATTTCTTCAATGACATAATCGGGTAACCGCTCCTGCACAATATAGTTCCAGCACTGAACATCCATTCCTTCCTCTGGTGGATAGACCATTAGTTTGCCAAACCAGCCAATGTATGCGGTGTGCGGGTTTTCCAAGCTTATGATGATACGTAGACCTGTCTTGTATTCCGCTTCACCTTGAATTCCTTCAAGGACCAGTACTTTTGTACTCTTGAGATATCTCTGGATGACCTCAAAGAGCTTTAAGCCGATTTCTCGGTCGAAGACCCTCTGCCCCTTACCTAGCCGGTAACCTTTAGGGGGGATGAAAAAGGCGCGGTCAGGTCGGCGACCTGGCTGCGTGTTCCCGAACAAGTATTGTCCATCCGCTGTCAGAACATAATATGGTTTCAGGATTTCCCTGAACCAGTCGTGATCAGGATTTCGAGTGACATTCTTTGCTTCAAAATGAAGGTCGTCTTCTATATGGATTGACATTCTAGCATGTACCCCACTCTACAGCGCTTAGGCTTTTCATCTAAATCAAGCAGGATTGATGCCCTGCGTCTCCCCGTCCTTTTATCCTCCCCTTTAATTCCTTTTGTAGTTCGAGACATTCTTCTTCGAACTCTCCAACAATCTTAAGTACCAGTTAGAGATTGGGGGAATCAAGCGGGTGGGATTCGCACCGTGCTCCGCTAATCAAATAAATCCCGGGCTGCGAGTTGTATTGCAAATGAATCAAGCAAAATTTAATCCTCTCCAGGCTATTGCCCTTACAGCAATAATGGCGGCATTATATGCCGCAGTTACCATTGTCCTCGGACCAATCGCCTTTTTGCCACTAATCAATCTACGAATTTCAGATGTCCTTCTACCTTTCCCATACATACTAGGATGGCCGATGGCTGTTGCGCTCTTCCTCGGATGCGCAGTTGCGAATATTTTCGGAGGGCTAGGACTCCTTGATATCGTTCTTGGAAGTCTCCTCAATCTTACTGCTGGTGTGCTGGTCATGAACAGGAAGACCTGCCCTCATTGGGCTCTTGCTTGGCTTTACCCGACACTAATAGTTGGTCTTGGTGTCCCCGCATACCTACAATTCCTAATATACCTGCCCTACATAGCAATATTCCCTGAGATCCTGGCAAGTACCGCATTGTGGTCTGCCATCGGTGTTATCGTCATGCAGGCGGTAGAAAGGGCTTTACCGGATGTATTTCCTCCTGAGAAATAATGGAAATACATCAGGTTAGACGACCGAACTGGTAAAATAGTAAGTTCGACAACCTACCGATTCAGTTGGGATGCCGTATGGATGATAAAACCTTCAAACAGTTCGAAGAGTTCATTCACGCCCAATCCATCGCCTTAATCGGAACGAGCCCCAATTCAAATTTTTACTGGCTGAAATCCTTCCTAAACTTCGGCTACAAGGGCAAGCTGTACCCAGTCAACCCTAAACTCGATGAGGCTCTCGGGCTGAAATGCTACAAGTCGCTCAGCGAAGTACCTGGTCCCGTAGACTATGCGGTCATCCGGGTCCCCGCCAAGGTCGTATCCAGTGTTCTCGACGAATGCATCGCCAAGGGCGTCAAGTGCGTCACAATCTTTTCAAGCGGCTTCAGCGAATTGGGCACCGAAGAAGGAAGAAGCCGCGAAGCAGAACTAATAGAGAAAATCCGAGCTAGCCCGATACGTGTCTTCGGACCCAACTGTATGGGCTTGTGCTGCCCAGAGTCAAGGTTCTCCTTCCGCCCCGACCTAAAACCAAATCCTGGCCCAATCGGCTTCATCGCCCAGTCCGGTGGTAAGGCAATCGACACATACCTTGCTGTCGAAGAGGCAGGCGAGGGCTGTAGCAAATTCTTCAGCTTCGGCAACGAAACCGACATCAGCAGCTCCCAACTCGTCGAATACCTAGCACGTGACCCCAAAACCAAAGTCATCGGGATGTACTTAGAAGGAGCAAGAGATGGACAGAAACTCCGTGAAGCCCTCGCAGACACCGCGCCTAAAAAACCCATTGTGGTGTGGAAGGCAGGAAATACGATAGAGGGGGCACGCGCTGTTGCTAGTCATAGTGCCGCATTAGCAGGCTCGCCCCAGGTTTGGAGCGGTTTTCTCCAACAGACTGGCGTCGCTGTAGTCGAAAGCTTCGAACACCTAATCGACACGATGGTTGCTTTCATGCGCTGTCCTCCACCAAAGGGCAATCGAGTCGCCTTCATCGCTATCAGCGGAGGGGCAGGAGTAGTCGGCACCGATCTCCTCGTTTCACAAGGCTTCAAACTCCCCACATTAACTAAGGAAAAGATTGAAGCCCTTAGTAAAATCGTTCAGGGAGTAGGCACCAACATCCGAAACCCCATCGACTTGGCTGCCAGCTACTTCTACCCAGATGTCACATCCAAGTCCCTCCGTCTCGTCGCTGAAGATGATAACATCGATGCTATCATTCTCGAGGCAGCCCCTCATTATATTGAGTTCATGGCAAGACATCTGGAGATGAAAGACTACACTCGTGATTACTGGAAAATAATCATCGATGCAGCTAACTATTGTATGCGCGACCTGCACAAACCATTCCTAGTAGCTGTACCTGCCATAGGATTCGCCGAAGAAAACCTCGCCGCCCGTCGCCAATTCCGAGAAGGAGGACTCCCTATATCCTTTACTACAGCCGATGCAGCAAAAACCCTACGAACTCTCATCACCTACTACCAACGGCACCCCAACATCACCTCACCCTTTGAAACCTAACATCGGGCTACTTTTTTCTTGTTAGAAGAAGTAAAAATACTTGTACCGATAAGCAAGAGTTTAAATATTCTAAGAAGAACAATAATAACGGGTGCTGGGGACTGGCGAAAGATAACGGCACTTCCATCCCCCCCTAGAAAAACCATTCCCTCTCCCCTCCAATTGTGTCCTTTTTTGGACGTGCCCTATCCGCTATAAAACCCCAGCAGCCAATTCTTCTTTATTAGTAGCACTTATTTTACTTGAGCACTAATTTGATTTCTATCAACTATTTCCTACGGTGATTATTTGAAATTCAACGAGTTGTTGGCGAAGAGACGCTCTATCCGTGACTACGAGAATAGGGAGGTTTCATTGGATATTGTTAACGAGATAATAAGGGAAAGCTGCTTGGCTCCTAGCGCGACTAATGGTCAGCCTTGGCGCTTCATCGTAATTACTAACCGTGATCTTATGCGACGGCTTTCCGACGAAAGCAAAGGGAACATCCTAACCTTTATGGAAAAAAGCCCCAGCTCATTAACGTCAATGTACGGTGAGCTTCTCCGGAACAAAGCCTACAATGTTTTCTACAACGCGCCTTGCCTTGTCATCATCGTTGGTCCAAAGAATCATAGATCCCTAAAGGTGGATTGCGCTTTAGCTGCTAGTTATTTCATGTTTGCCGCCACAGCTAGGGGTCTGGGAACCTGCTGGATAGGCTTGGGACAATTTATACAGAACTCCGAACTCCGGCAGGAAATAGGGCTCCCCGAAGGCTACACCATCATTGCCCCAATTATCTTGGGATATCCTAGTAGTGTACCTCCTCAGCCATCTCGAGACCCAAGAATCCTAAAAACACTCTAACTTAGAAGCCCTACTTCACGCCTGTAGCTTCGGTAATCCTCAAGTTTCTTCTTGGATATCTTACTAATTAGGTGAGTACGGCTCGTTGGCTGCGCGACCTTTAGGGCTTGGGTATTTGGTTCTTCCCCGTCACCAAAACGGTGCGATGGGTCCGCAATACAGGTTGCACCACAAGTGAAAGCGCCTGAAACCGGAGAGCGAATTGCCTGATCTGCACTCACAATAGGCACAGAGAACTCCTTGGAACGAACAGCCACCAATGATTGCCAAGCCCATCGACCATAGCCTATGAGTTGCTCTTCAAGAACTGTTGTCATCGTGGGTACAGCTAGAAAATCCACTTCGCGGGCTACTTGGTTGACAATCCTAGCATCCCAGAGATCAGCACAGACAAGGATAGCTATTCTTAACTGATTATGTTCAAAGGTTGGTGTTCGGTTCCCAGCCTCAAGGCCCAATTTCTTCTCCATCCTGAAGGGGCGCTGTTTATCATACTCGCCGATAACCTTACCTCGGGAGGAGAAAAGGTAACTGCGGTTCCGCCATCTTCCTTCAGGAGTTTTGAACGGCATCGAGCCCGCTACAATGGTTACACGATGCTTGTGGCAAAGGCGGGAAACCTGCTCCCAAACCTGAAGGTAATAGTCCTCACCCTTCACACCCGCGAGCCTCCATTCTGGCACCGATCCGAAACAGTACTCTGGGAGAACGACACAGTCTGGCTTGATTTCCTGAGAAATAATAGAATTAACCAGTGAATCGATGACGGTGATAGTGTCAGAAAGGTCTGATGATGGAATCAACTGCAAAGCGACAAGTGTGATGAATTCCTCAGAAGCCAAAGAGAAAACCTCTCTAAAGAGGTACTCAGTCTGCCTTAAGAAGGTTGACTAAGCTACTCAAGGGGAGGCAAGGTTTCGCCAGGGCAAGGAATCATATTCCCAGGGTTAATAATCCAATGCGGATCAAGGGCAGATTTCACTTGTGCCATCTGTGCCAGACCCGCTTCTCCATACATAACTTGCAGGAATGGTCGTTTTAACTTACCAATACCATGCTCGGCGCTAACTGTGCCACCTAGTTCAACAGCTTTACGGGCAAAGCGCTGGTAGATTCGCATTCCAATATGAACTTCCTCGTCGTTCGCTGGTAGCAGGTTACAGTGTAAATGATTGTTCCCGATATGTCCAAAGATGATGTATTGGAGCCCTGCCTCTTCGATTTGTTCCTTGTAGTAAGCTAGGATGGTTTCTAGATGCTCGTCGGGCACTGCCATATCAGTACCTAACTTGTGGACAGTAGGGTACTGTTGTTTGCGCTGAGCAATGAGACTGTTGACGGTTTCGGGGATTAAGTGACGGACTGCTTTCATTTTAGCTAGATCAGATGGTTCCATGCCTGCCCAGCTGTCCTCCATTCCTATACCGTGTTTGCTGAGTAGTTCTTGAGTTGCCAAGAAGGTTGGCTCCATATCGGCTTCAGCGAAGGGGACTTCAAAGAAGATGATAGCCTGGGCGGTCTCCACTTGGGACGGGACAGTAACACCGCCTGCACCTTTTTGACGGGCGTCTCTGAGCATGGCGACAGCGTGGCTGTCAAAGTACTCTACGAGTGTTGGCTTTACCGGGCTAGTTTCGCTTCGGATGTCCTTGACGAAGGCAACAGCTGCTGCTTCGCTGGGGAAGAAGGCAAAAACCACAATAGCCTGCTCAGGATAGGGGTGGAGAAGAACCTCTGCTTCAGTTATGATTCCGAGAATCCCCTCTGACCCAATGAAGAGGTCAATTAGGTCCATACCTGGTTTGGCGTAAAGGCCAGCAGCGTTCTTTGTTGAGGGCATTTTGTATGTTGGTACCATTATTTCGGAGGTGGAGCCATCTGTGAATTCAATGATGAACTTTCCGTCCTGAGCTGTGACTTCGCCACGTTGGATATCAAGTACATCTCCGTTTGCGAGTACAACACGAATCCTCCGCACCCATTCCCTGACTGCTTTATACATAAAGGACCTCGCGCCCGATGCGTTGGCAGCTACTGCACCACCAAGGTGGGCAGTCATTTCAGTTGGGTCCGGTGGAAAGAAATAGCTTTGAGGATCTTGGGTAAATCGGTCAAGGGCACCTTTTTTCTTAAGCTTGTCCAGCTGTTTCTTTCGGACTGCGTTGTTCAATGCTTCCAGTGTGATACCTACTTCTGCGCTAAGATACCAGACCTTGGCATCTTCGTCAAACCCCAAGTTGAGCAATGCATCCATCGATTCAAGGGTGATGAGTACACCACCTAGAGGGTTGCAGCCGCCAGCAAGCCCTGTACGGCCTGCCGAAACTGTGAGGGGTTTCTGTTCAGAGAAAGCCCATTTACAGATAGCTACTACATCGGCTTCCGACTTTGCGAAAAAGAGCCTCTCTGCCCGGGGGTCGCCATAACTTGATTCATCGGTGAGGTAGTCGCTGAACTTCTCACGGATTTCAGTTTCACCTTCTACGACGCGAATTTCTGCAAGGTCAGTGGGCTTTACAGTTTCAGCTTTGATACGATTTGTAGTCATCAGTTGATACCACACAAGGTTAGAGATGATATAGCCTAAACTCAGCTACTTGTATTTCTTATTTGCTCATCTTGTAGGAAATAATCATGGGTCCTTGAGGAGAAAGTCTTCTATCTTATCACGAGCCTCTTCGCGACGCTCCTGATGCTTGGTCAAGTATTCGGTGGCAAGTTCAATGCAGATACCCTTACACTCGCCACACAACATTTCTCCTGAGCGGCAGCGGCGCTCGATTTCTCCAAGCTTGTCATCCTCTGGCATGAATACTAATTGGTAGTTGGCAAAGATAGAGCAAATATCTGGATTTCCACCCAGTTTACGCTGTTCTGCTGCGTTACCCCTCCCACCTGTGAAAGCGTTCCTGAGCTTCTTCTCTATAACTTTCGGTGGATCGACTGTGAACACAGCGGATTCAGGATCCGAGGCTGACATCTTACCACCTTGCTGAAGTCCAGGCAGAAACTTTGAGTGCAGTATTGCAGGGCTGAAGTAGCCAATCTTGGGTAGGACATCACGGGCAACCCTGAAATGTGCGTCCTGATCGATGGCCAGCGGAATGACACAGGGTACATTCCTCCCAACCCTTACACTGTGAAGAATAGAGGGGACCGCTTGAAAGCTAGTGTAGAAGATTTGACCGATATTATGGGAATTAGTGAACCCAAAGGTAGCACGGACGGTCGAGAAGGTTATCCGCTTTGCCACTCGTATCGCCAATGGGTAGAGCGTCCCAGCGTGTTCGCTGTCAATGATGATGTGAGTCTTGTCTGGTTCGAAGCCCATCGCGATGAGGTCGAGGGCGTTTTCCCGCGCAAAGAAGTTGGTCTGCTCCAGAGTCATTTCAAAATTGTGCACGAATTTCTCGTCGTCGGTGAGCTGGAAATAGAAGGGGACCTGGAACTTGTCCTGCATGTACTTGGTGAATATGAACTGGGTTAGGTGCCCGATGTGGGTGTGCCCGCTTGGACCACGACCATTGTAGAGGAAGAAAGGATTGCCTTTCTCCAGCTCATCAAAAACCCACTTCATGTCGCGGTGTGAGAAATATACGCCACGCCGTAGGAGGTAATGTAGTTCTCCTGCGTGTTTTTCAAAACGCTTGAGCAGCGCCGCGTCAATGAGTTCTGCGCCGAATTGCTTGACAAGCTTGTCGTAATCGATGTCGCCCTTCACTTCGTAGGGCGTGACAACCATACTATCTTCGTCACTGGGCATTTAGACTAGCATCTCCTAGATTTTCTGGGTTCAAGTGGAGTAGCAGAATCAGACCTGAAACCAAAAAGCTTTGGTCTGCAGCGAAATCTCCACAAGAAGTAGACTTTGTGGCATGTAGGCTAGGGCTGGGCAAAGAATTAGTTCGCTTGTGGCAACAGCCAAAAACTACCGCCTACCATCATAACCACAACGCACATTCAACAAGTCTCTTATTTAAATGATAGCGTTACGGAACCAAACCAAGTCTGAACTAGAGAATAAGACTCTATCAAAAAAAGCTTTAAACCATAGTAAACCTTACCGCTTCTGCATTGGGGTCATGGCCTAAAGTGCTGATCAAAAGCATGGGTAACCCGGCATGGCAACGGGCTCCAGAGTTAGCTTCCAGTAAGTAGCTGACCGGAAAACCGGGATGACGAGGTTCTGGAGCGATCGGGCGAAACCCGTAGATTGAGGGTTCAAAAGCCGCCAGAGAAACGCTCAGCGGCGGGAGATCCCTCTGACCCCACCACTCTTTTTCATTATAGACGAAGGCATACTAATTGGAACCAGATTAGATTTATATTCGGAGATTCACCATTTTTATCTGGTGGGTATGGTGTTCCGTCTGTTTGGTTTGCCTATAGACCCTATCGTGGTGTTAGATACCCTCTGGATAATAGGTCTCACATTGGGGGCTTTCATCTTTTGCATGGGTTCAACTTCGTCTAGAGCGGAAATATTCAACAATGTGGGTGAACCTATTCGAAGAGGCCGAGGGCCCATCACAAGTCGTCTTGTAACTCGAAGACGGAGATCCTCCTTGATTCGGTTCTATTACAGCAATCCACGGAAATTCAGAATTCTGGTTTTCATCGGTTCCGCTATTTTCGCCATGGTATTTATGATATTGTGGTGGTATCCTCAAATCCCCCATTACGAAGGCTTCATTGGAGTTCAGCTAACTGCGGAGCTCACTTTGAGGGTCAATATGTCAATGTTGATTGCAGGGCTATGTCTAATTCCCATAGGTCTACTAGTGACTCGTGGTTTCGGTAAAGGCAAGGCCCCACAACCCGACCGCGCGCGATCGAAGCTAACCAGGCGCCTTATGGATGAGGCGGGAAGCCCAGCGTGACGTAATATGTCAGAAACAACGATTTGTA
>JAEOTB010000039.1 GCA_016840065.1 Candidatus Hermodarchaeota archaeon
GAATCCTACTTCCCCGCACTTGAACACGCAGGCATAACTAACAAAGATGTTGAGAGCTCAGTCATTGGTGTTGCAGCTGAAGCCATGGCTGGTCAAGGCGCGCCTGCGGCTCTTATCGCCGATGAACTCGGTCTTATCGGCAAACCCACCATGCGCGTCGAAACCGCCTGCGCTACTGGCTCCACAGCCATCCGAACAGCTTGGGCGCAAGTCGCCTCAGGCCAATTCGACGTAGTAGCAGCCATAGGTGCTGAAACAATGAAATGGATCAGTACCGCTTATGCAACTGAACTCATGTCCATGGCTGGTGATCACAGATGGGAGTATATCTACGGAATTAGTTTCCCAACATTCTACTCCCTTTATGCAAGTCGAAAGATGGCTAAGGATGGTCTGACCCGAGAACAGCTCTCAATGGTTCCTGTCAAGAGCCATGAGTACGGCTATCACAACAAACTAGCCCATCTCCGCGAAAAAATCACCATCGAGCAGGCAAGCGCATCTATACCAGTAGCTGAGCCACTACGGTTGTATGACTGCTGCCTCATCAGCGATGGCGCAGCAACCGTAATACTGGCTAATGAGGAGAAGGCAAAAGAGATGTCCAGTGAGCCCCTCTGGATCACCGGTCTCGGCTGCTCCTCTGACACTTTCCGCGTAACGGACCGCCCAGACCTGACCAACATCGAAGGCACACAACGTGCAGCCGCCATGGCATACAAACAATCCGGCGTGAAGCCCAAGGACATTAGCGTCGCCTATGTCCACGACTGCTTCTCCATCGCAGAAGTCATGGCATATGAGGACTTGGGCTTTTGTGAACGCGGACAAGGCGGAAAATTCATCGAGGAACGAGGGCCCTACATCGACGGTCCAGGCGTACCGGTCAATGTTGACGGAGGACTGAAGTCCAAGGGTCATCCACTCGGTGCAACAGGAATAGGTCAAGTCGTCGATGCATACAAACAGCTCTTCCAGAAAGCTGAGAAACCACGACAGGTACCAAACGCAGAAACAGCCCTGGCTCACAACGTCGGTCAACATGGCCAATTCGTTAATGTGATCACAATGGGGACTTAACAGAAGAACTGTGGTGAATCAAAATGAGTGAACCGTTTTTGGGTCTTGTTTATGATAAGAGGATGACTGCTGGTCTTCGCAAGTTCATTGATGGCTTGCGGGAGGGTAAGTTCCTGTCGACTAAGTGTAAGAAGTGTGGTAAGGCTTTCATGCCGCCTCGGTTTGGCTGCCCATGTGGTGGAACTGACCTCGAGTGGTTTGATGTGAAGCCTGAGGGTGAGCTGTATTCGTGGTCGGTTGTGCACATGGCTCCTGAAGCCATTGCCCGTAAGACAAATGTGCCTTATGTTGTTGGCGTGATTCGGTTTGATGATGGTTTGATGCTTGTGGGTCATATTGACCAGGCTAAGCTCAGAAGTAAACCGAAGGTTGGTATGCGGGTGAAAGTCTCTCCTAAGGAACTGGATAATGGCGACTTTATCTACACAATTCAACCTGCCTAGCTGAATGAACGTGTTTCTGAAGAATTAATCCTGCCTGACGTCTGTTGGGCAGGTATCCTTCCTTTTTTCGCAGTCAGCGATGTGATTTAATAAGGATAGTCATGTTAGGGTAAGGCATGTCATCTCGAGGGTTATTTATTGCAGGGTTTATTGGCATGCTACTGCTGGTATTGATTGTACCGACCACGTTGTTCATGCGGTTCGCCCCTTTTTACGTGGCGATCTACTTCACTATCATGCTAGTTGTGTTGCTCGCTGGTATAATATTGGGCTCATTTGCTTTCCTAGGGTTTAACAGGAACTATGGTTCGGTGATGGGATTAGCGGCCTTCTTGGTGAGTCTGATTCTTCCTTGGTTTTCACTCGCCGCTGACTACCTCCACGGATACTCTGGACTAGCTTTCACCTTTCTTCCTTATCCTACTCCAGGTCCGTTGTTTCATGTCTGGCTTTTCATGTGGATTGCGGGAGACATTTTCATCGGTGTTATCTTCCTCTTGTGGGGGATATCCTTCATCACGGTGCGTAAAAGTACAGGTAACTCAAAGCTAGCCATCGCTGTAGGCATCTTGTTCATCGTGGGAGGGGGCTTCTGGTGTACGTTCTTCTGGAGGGTATTTGGGGATATTTTCCTCGTTCCTGGGGCAATACTAGGGCTAATTTCTTTGATCACTGCTGACGCGGGTAGCTAACAATACTAGTTATCACATCCTCCACTTGAGCATCTTCACGATGCGAATGGGTCTCTCATGTTCCCTAGTCGTGGGTGAGGAAACGGTGTCGTATTCAGTGTTATGAACGACAAATGGGATATGTAAATGCAAACAGATTAATCATGTGTTAGTGCTGCTGGGACGTATCAGTTTAAAGAGAACGTGTGAGGAATATCTCTGTATGTCATCAAAATTCTACTTCATTCTTGGTGCTGCGGGTTTCTTGATGTTGCTGGCTACGATGGTGTTGAGGATTATCATACGGGTAGTGCCTATATTTTCGATGTTCTTGATCTATGTCGCGTTCATCGGAATGTGTGCTGGTATGATTTTGGGTGCCTTTGCCTTCTTGGGTCTTAGGGTCTATTTTGGCTTCACTATTGGATTGGTGTCTTTCATTCTTTCGGAGGTCTTCTGGATTGGTTTAGTGTGTTTTACGCTCATAGTTGAATTTCTGGTATTCCCGTTCGGGATTCTAACAATTCTGCTGGTGCTGGGAATTGGGCTCATGGGCATAATCTTGGTCCTTTGGGGAATGACACTAATTGCTGCCCGAGATTACACTGGCTCTCCAGGAATACCCCTTACTGCAGGCGTACTCTTCATCGCTGCAGGTGTTTGCTGGTGCCTCTTCTATACATCCTTGGGTGATATGTTGCTAGTAATAGCGCTAGGCGCTGGTCTTGCTACGATATTCCAATTAATGCGGAAGTAGTCTGTGTCTGATCCGTTTCATGTTTCTCGGCTAGTATACTATTTTTAAGAAGAGACTGACATTACTCTGTCTAGTGAGGTGTTTGGTTTGAAATGCAAATACCATAGTAAGAGAGAAGCAGTTGGTAAGTGTCGCAAGTGTAGCGCTGATGTTTGCCAATCCTGTCTCGTTGACTTGGGTGGGCTTCACCTCTGCAAGCCCTGCCAAGGTATGGATCCGGGCTCTGAAGTGCAAGTTCGTACTGTTACAGTGCAAAGCCAATCTGTAGTGATGGGTCCTCGCGGAATGGAGGTAGTGGATACCGACGCTCATAGACTTCGTTGCCCAAAATGCGGCAGTAAGCTTCAACGAATTCCTACTCCCTCCCATGGGATGGGTCCAACTATGACAGAGTACAAGTGCCTATCCTGTAATACTCGTTATTCCCGACTAATGGGTACAATGACTGCAGACGATGGTTCAACATATGTCTCCCCGGAGCTAGCCAGGGCGGTCTCGGAGGTGCGCTCTCCTACCACAACACGTCGTTCAGCGCCGTCCTCTTATCGTCCAAGCCGCCCAGCGCCTCGAATTACTCGTCATCAACCTGTTTCCCGCCCTGTTAATCCGGTACTCTCCTATCTATCCGTTGTAGGTATGATATTATTGATGATTGCGGCTCCAATCTATTGCGTAATCTACTATCTCTACAGGGAAATGAACCTCTTTGTTGGTCAACGAACCTTCTTCTGGTCCACGATGGTGCTGCTAGCTATTGTCATTGGAATCGGTGCTGTTTTAGCTGCGTTTACCCACTATTCATTTCATAGAAAATTCAACTCATCACCAAGTTGGTACGCTTTCATCCTATCCCTAATTCTACCCTGGTTCTTAGCGATAATAAATGGTGTTACCCTCGTTGACATAGACCTACCAAGCTTGTACGTCTTTGGCGTCACGACGCGGTTCCTGATATGGTTCATCGCTCTCCTGCTCTTTGGAGTCGTATTGATGTTCTGGGGGCTTTCGTGGCTTTCCATCCACAACAAGACCAAGGATTCAGGTTTAGCCAAGGCTTCAGGTGCACTCTTCTTCATCGCAGGACTCTGCTACTGTGTTCTCATTGCAGGGGTAATCGAGGCTCCTGATATCTGGAAAATCATATACTTTCAAGCTGGGGCGTTTCTGCTGATACCCGCATCGGTTCTGGCTATGATAGTCCTACTCACGAACCCCGAAATGAAATAAGCCACGACGGACTCCAATTGCAGTATCTAACAGGCAGCTAGGTAAACTCACGCAGTAGTGTATCTAATCCCTTAGGTTGGATAGGTTCTCGGACAAGGGCCTGCTCCCTAAGTTGGGGTAGAGAGGCTCGGTAGACAGGGCGTTCTTTCTGGTAAAAGATGCCAATGGGGATGCGATCACCTGTTTCTTGGCTGCGTTCTATAGCCTGTTTGAGGTCAGTGGGGTCATGCTTCTCTTCTTCCAGTTTGTAGACACGATCTCGGTAGAATTTCCAAGTTTGAGTGCGGTTGAATGTGATACAAACCTGCAGTATGTCAACAAGAGCGAAGCCCTTGTGCTGGATAGCAGCCTTACTCAATTCTTTTAGGTGCTTTACATCACCGACGAAGCCACGTGCTACAAAACTTGCGTTACTGGCAAGGGCTAGCACAAGCGGGTTGATAGGCATAGGGATTGATCCTCTTGGTGATGTTTTACTCTTGTATCCTTGTGGACTGGTGGGTGCGGTTTGTCCAGTTGTCAGTCCATAGACCTTGTTAGAATGTGTGAAGAGTTTCACGTCAATGTTACGTCTTGCAGCGTGGGGAAAGTGCCCAATTCCCTCATCGTATTGGTCTCCATCGCCTGCAAACCCGAGTACAATTAGGTCATGGTTGGCCAGCTTTGCGCCAGTCGCGAAAGGTAAAACGCGCCCATGGATTCCGTGAAATCCATTGGTATTGATGTAATTGAAGAGCTTCCCATGGCACCCGATTCCTGTTACAACGAGATACTTTTCTCTGGGTAACTTGAGGTCAACCAGCGCATCCTGTAGTGCCCGGAGAATACCGAAGTTCCCGCAGCCCGGGCACCAATTGATGGGCTGCTCTGTTTTGAGGTCTTGGCGTGTGACATCAGTCATTTTAGCACCTCCTTTATTTGGGCTGTGAGTTTTATGGGATTAAAGGGTCGACCGTCGTAACGGAGGATTTTATGGGTGAAGCTGTATCCAGTGTGTTCTCGAATTAGGCTTCCAAGTTGTGCGGTTCTGTTGCCTTCAACAAGGATGGCATTTTTCCCATCAAGGGCCTTGGAAACTTGTCCGACGGGGAATGGTGCCATGAAGATGATTTGTAGAAAATTCAAGGAATGACCGTCTTCTTTGAGGCGCTCTATAGCCTCAAGTGCTGCGCCTTTTGTAGATCCCCAGCCTACAAGAGTCACATCCGCGTCTTTCGAACCGAAGGTCTTTACAGCATCATATTTCTTCAGGGCTTTCTGAATTGATGCATATTTTCTGCCTCTCTTATCAGCCATTCTACTGGT
This sequence comes from Candidatus Hermodarchaeota archaeon, assembly GCA_016840065.1. Lineage (GTDB taxonomy): Archaea > Asgardarchaeota > Hermodarchaeia > Hermodarchaeales > Hermodarchaeaceae > YT-063. The sequence continues at coordinate 5,484 of JAEOTB010000039.1, forward strand.
GTTGTCTGCTGTATCGTTGACAAACCCTTGTTCACCATGTTCAGCTGAATCAGAGTGAACAGTAGCACCAGAAGTTCCTGGGGCTAGTCGGGGAGAAACCCCATCTCTTGTGATTTTGTAACGCAAATAGGGTTTTGACCTCGAGTATCCATCAAAAGGTAGCAGCTTACCTCGGTCAATCGTGACCGAGTCAGTATCGAAGGTTTGGGTTGTTATGTAGCTCTCGATTAGGTGCTTGTCGGTGAGAAGAATGACAGGAACTTGGAATTGCTCCGCCAGGTTGAACGCATCTACGGTTAATCCGAAACATTCACGAATATCTCCTGGGGCAATGACTATACGCGGAAATTCGCCGTGGGCTGCATGAAGGGCAAACCGCAGATCGCCCTGCGCTGTATATGTTGGTAAACCTGTGCTAGGACCGGTTCGTTGTCCGAGCATAATCACAATGGGTGTCTCAGTCATGCCTGCCATGCTAAGGGCTTCTGTCATAAGGCAGAAACCCCCGCCAGAGGTACAGGTCATAGCCCTGACTCCAGAAAAGGCTGCGCCAATAGCCATATTGATGGCAGCGATTTCACTCTCCGCTTGCAGGGTTACAATCCCGAAACGTTCAGCCTGAGCAATGAGGAAGTGGAATAACGGCGAAGCAGGCGTCATCGGATATGCAGCCATGAACTTACATCCCGCGGCAATAGCACCCAACCCTACAGCCTCATTACCAGTCAAGAACATATGCTGATGATGCTTCCCTGTTCTCGGTCTGAGTTGACAACAGAACTGACCGGCGAAATTCTCGTGTGCATAGTTGTAGCCTTTCCTAGCAGCATCGATATTCATGCGAACAATCTTGTCACCCTTTGCCTTGAAGGCCTCCTGCAAAATATCTTCTAGCTGCGAAATACCATACCCCAGAATTCCCAGCGCGGCTCCAAGCGCAACGGTATTTTGTACAACCTTTGGAACTTTCAGCTCCTTCACTATTGATTCCAAGGGAACAGCATATCTCTTTACTCCCTGGGGAGGGAGATTGGGGCTATCAGGAGCAATTTCATCGCTGTCAAAGATTACACCGCCATCTGAAACCACCTCTTTTCGGTGGCGTTGAAGGGTCTTCTCGTCTAGCGCAATCATCAAATCGATTTTATCCCACTGGGAAGTAACAGGGCGGGTGGCAGCGCGGAGGAGATAGAAGTTGTGACCTCCTCGAATTAGAGAAGGATAATCAATAGTACCAAAAACATGCAATCCACCGCGCAGGAAAGTCTTTCCTAGAAGAAGTCCAGCTGCTGATATCCCTGCACCAGCTTTGCCTCCGATTAGGAGGGAAACCTCATTGGTTCGAGTCATCACTTCCACTCAGCACTCAAGGAGAGGCTTTCATCCCTCAAATGCTTTTGTGAGTTCCGAAACACTAGGATTTTATATGACCACCCTCATGCTTCTGATTGAGTGGATTGGTATGAAGTGTGCAAAACATCCTCGAAGTCACGCAGTAGGTGTCTGTATATCATGTGGCGAGGGCGTCTGTCGCAACTGTGAAATTCGCGTCCAAGGCAGGACCCACTGCAAACCCTGTGTCGAAAAAGGCAGAATCCCCCATCCCACTCCCACATACACTGCCCCAGCTGCTCAACCTAAGGGCAAGCCCACACGAAAGTACTTCATCATTGGTGCAGTAGGCACTATCATTCTCATAGTAGGTGCAACTCTGTTCTGGACGATTCCATTTGTCTCGATGTACATCTCTTTTTTCTATAACCCGTATCTCATGGGCTACCTTTACCTAGCGGTAACAATCATCATCGGTGTCGGTGGAACTCTTGGGTCCATTGGGATTTACGGGCACCGCTGGAACTATGGTTCCGTCCTGAGTGTGGTGACCTGCGTCCTCTCGATGATTTTCACCTGGTTCTTGCTTCCCACCGCAATCCTCAGCTTCGTGTTCATGGGTCTCCCCTATTACTATTACTACCATTCTCCCCTCCTCTTAGTAATGGATATTCTAGGCAGTTTAGGCTACATACTAATGGGAGTCATGTTTATCCTGTGGGGGGTAGCCATGATTAATGCACGAAATCATATGGGCAATGCAGGACTTGGTGTTGCTACAGGGATTCTCTACATCATTACCGGTGGCTTTTGGTGTGCAACCATGGGAGCTTCCTACATCTTTTATTCGGTCTATCTCTATTATGTTGCCTGCATACTAGTCATTCCCTCGGGCATCCTAGGTATAATCACTCTGCTTAGAGCCAGAGTGCCCCACTAATGGAATCGCCTCACTTCGGGAGTAATCTCCATTGGATGTAGTAGCGTGGAGCCTTACTTTGGTTTCCTGCGCGTTGACGGTTTTGTGGACTTCCTAGGGGGAATAGCGGTTTCCAGTTTCGTGATACGATCACGGAGGGTAACATTCTCCCGTTGGAGTTTCTCCAGATCGTCCCGAAGCTTCCTCAATTCGTCGCCTTTGTCTTTTCCAGTGTGGATGGCTTTGATGGCTCGTCGGGCGCGTTGACGGAAATAAGTGCGTGGGTCGCTGCTAGCGATACTGTGTAAATGTGAAATCCCATCAGGGTGTCCACGCGCAACGAGCGCAGCGATTGCAGCAATATAAGGTCTGTAGGAAAGGGCATCAAAGGGCTCTTTGAACACTGCTACAATTGACTCGAGGATATCTTTTCGGTTTTCACGATACTTCCCGAATTTACCAAGCGCAGCTAGGGCTGAAATACGAGCTAGATAGGGTTTACCATAAGAAGCCCACTCGATGGCTAGAGGGATTCCTCGTTCGTCATCGAGTTCAGCTAGTCCAGCTAGTGCACCTGCTCGAATTACTTCTCGGAAAGAGTCTTTTGAAAGCGCGTCTTTCAGGGCTGCAAAGGCCTTCGCAGATTTTGTCTTACCGAGAGAGATTGCAGCGGCAGCTTCAACAAAGTAGCTTTCATCCTTTTTCAGGAGGGGAAGCAGCGCCTCCGCTGCCAATTCGTCTTTGTATTTTCCTAACGCCTCTACGACACCTCGTCGGGTTTTAGGATGCTTGACCTTGGTACTCGCCGCCAAGGCCTCAATTGCAAGTTTATCAGGGATTGTGCCAAGTGCCTTGGCAGCCCTGGTTTGTACTCCCCAGAAGGGGTCTTTTAGCACAGCTTCTTTCAGAGCTTCAATGGCACTGGGTGTCCCCTTCTTCGCTAGTGTTGTGGCTGCTTGGATTCGGCTCATAGCTTCTTTTGCGTGTTTAAGTTGATAGCGCAGCATATCCTCTGGTCGGTCAAAGTCTAACGTCTTTAGAACCCACAAGCCTGGATCAAATTCCACCATCAGAGGCTTATCAGGAACAGGAAGGTAGAAGGTCTGTTCCCGCTGCTCCACAAGTATCTCA
>JAEOTB010000123.1 GCA_016840065.1 Candidatus Hermodarchaeota archaeon
GTGTGGGGAGCAGGTTGATAGTGGCTTGGCTGCTGGTGCTCCGGTAGTAGCTATCCTCTTCGACGGTGGCAGAGACTACCTGTCCCGGCTGGAGGGTGGCGGTGAGGTGGGCTGAGCCCACAGGATCGGTGACGGCGACATCTACAGGTTCTCCGTCTATGTGGAAGTGGACGGTGAGGCCTTGGAGGGGGGTTTGGTTGTCGTCTGTGACCCAGGCGGTCACAAAGCCTTGGGAGGCGGTGCTAGTGTCTAGGTTGATGAGGAGGAGTTCTCGTTCCACCACAAGTAGACCGTGGGCGTCGGGGGCGGGGGCGTAGAAATGGGATTCCGCCAGAGGAGCCCTTGCCTTGATTTGGTAGTTGCCGGCGGGGAGGTCGGGGATCCAGAGTATGGAGACGTGTCCGGTGGCGTTTGTGACTCCTGAACCGATGGTGACCCAGGTTCCATCCAGGATCTCCAGGTAGACAGGGTAGCCAGCCACGGGTTCATCGTCATCTGTTTGGAGTTGGGCTGTGAGGATGCCCTGGTCGCTGTAGGTGAAGTTTCGGACGGTGAGGATGCGGAGCCTGGTGACCTCCTTGGTGAGGGTCAGGGTTCCTTCAGCCTCGGGGGTCTGGTAGTCGCCTTGACTGGTGGCGTTTACTTTTAAGGGGTATATGCCTGAAGGGGTTGTGAGGGTGGGTGTGATGCTAGCGGTCTCACCCAGGTTCACGGTATCTTTGCCGAGGAGCTCATAGCCCTCTCCAAAATCGGCATAGAAGCTGACCGTGAAGGGAGTGGCTGCTCTGGTTGTGGGAGTGCCTGTCTCTCCTGTGAGGGCAGTGGTGATTGTCATATCATCGGTGTATTGGAGCCGAACCGTGGGGTCAGAGAGGGATGCATGGAGGGTGAGGGTGATGCTTGTTTCGGTTTGGGTTTCGGTGGTGATATGGTTCTGGTCCTCCACAACGGCGATGCATCTTGTGTCGGGGACGGTCACCTCCTCCCGGCTGAAGGTGGTGTTGAAGGTGTGGAAGTGGAGCTCTGCTTGATGGAGAGCGGTGATGTAGCCATCAAGCATGGGGTCTTCTGTCACCACAAGGTAGGCGTTGGGGCACAGTTCGTCAAGATAGATGCCACCTGATTCTGTGCCTGTGATTCCTAGGTGAATGCGGTATATACCCCGCCGGAGCATAGTATTTGTGCCGACTGGGCTGATCTGAATGTGTTGCCAGTTGAAGGTGGAGGTCTGGCTACTGGTGAAGCTCTCGCTTTGGCTGCGCTGGAACAGGATGTAATCTTCTCCTGCTAGGCTAACAAGACGCATTGTGATTTCTAATTCATTTAGGGGTGTTGTGGTGTTGGTGTTTGTGATGTTGAACCAGAAGCTGAGTGGCTCTCCTGTGGAGCTGATGAAGGAGTCGCTGTGCCGCCAATGCTCAAGAACTAGGCTGGTGGTTATCCGGTGGTTGAGGGGTGTGTCAATGGCGGGACTGCCCGGACGGATGGCTGCTAGGGCGACAGTGGGGTCACCGTTAGCTGAGGTACCCAGAGTACCACTGACAGCGACTGTACCATCGAGGTTCTCGGAAGCAGTGAGGCCTGTGATTGTGTAGGCTTCCACTGAGAAGTTGGTGGTTCTGTGCCCAATGTGGAGGGGTGAAGGTGTATCCCGATATCTGATTGCGACAGTGTATGTGCCTAGGGCTCCGTTTGAATTGATGGTGAGGGGTTGGCTGGCGTTGTTGTGAGTCCAGGTTTCGCCGCTTCCAATCCAATCGTTTCCCCAATCGTAGGGGACGTTTGGGCTGTAAAGGGTAAGAGAGTAGTTGCCAGGTTCGCCTTCGGGTGTGACAGCGTATTGTTCTCCCCGCATGAAGACTGTGCAGGGGCTCCGCAGTATAGCGCCGTTGTCTTGTTGTTGGATAGTGGTTGAGTTGATTGCTGTGTTGAATTCGATGAAGTAGTGTTTTCCATCGCCAGTACCTGCTAAGCGGTCTCCCCAATGAAATAGGTTGGTGGTGTAATCGCTATAGTAGTGAATCCATCCTGGTACCGATGGGAGAGTGTAGAAGTTGTAGATGTAACCGTTTCCAATGGGGGTTGTTGTAATGGTTGTTGTCCAGCTAGTGTTTGCGGCGTCAGCCGCACAAGTAAAGGAGGTTAGAGCATCGGTTTTACGTGCTGCCTGTATCTCCCATTCAGCATCAAAGTAGACCCTAGTTCCAGTGTAGGTGAATATCCACCCCGTTCCGCCATTGGCGTTGTATGTGACTGTGCCATCTGGGCTGAAGGCGTATCCCGCGAGAGAGATTGTAGTAGGGTCTGCTGGGTGTTCATAGGTGACGGCGAGTTCTACATCTTTGAACCATATCCACATGTCACTTTCTACTGTGGAGGCGAAGGTCTGGGCTTCTGCGTAGAACTCCAAATCGAACTGTGCACCGGGGGTGATGTGTTGTGTTACGTCGATTTCTGTGGTTTGTCCGGTCTTGGCTATCGGGGTGATTTGGTCCCATTCCCAGAGTTGAGCGACCCAGTCGTCGAGGGAGACTTTGAACTTTGCACCGAGTACGGGTAGGAGCTGGTTTGCGTCGAATTGGTGCGCCCACCAGAACCTTAGTGTGGCGTTCACAATTGGATAGGGTAAGGCTTGATAGGTGGTAGAATAGAATTTTCCATATTGGGTTGATTTCACTCCTATGCCTAGAGGATGTAGGGCTGTGGAGAGGTGAATCATGTGTACCCATGATCCTGTGCTAGCTTCTAGGGTCCTTTCGAGTTCAACTATCGAGCCCCATGTCCCTCCTAAATGGCCACTATCTGAATGAAAGAGTAGGTCTTCTACAATGTCTTGTTTGTGGTGGTAGTAGTAGTTGCTGATGTTGCATTCCATCAGAGTGTTCTGCCAGAGGCTACTTGGATTAGCATTGATGCTGTCACCGTTCTTTAGTAGGCTGCCTTGATTTGTATTGCTGGCAAACTCGTCTATGGTGAGATTTGCACCAATCCCTGTATATTCAATTGGAGTAATGGGAGGAGTGATGGGATGAGATGACTTAACACTAGTGAAACTAGGCTGTAAATAAAGGCTCTTTACGGACGGTTCAGACGTACTGGTAGTGGGGTTAAAACTTGTCTTTGGTAGAGGGGCTGCTGATGTATTGTTTAAGGTAAGATTGTTGATTACGAGTGGGGCTAGTAGAAGAAGTAGTAGAAGGATTGTGGGTTTTCTCATTTCCATCGTCGCCTGGAGGTGATGATGAGGAGGGGTAAGAGTGGTTATTGGTGCAGATTGGGTTCTTCAGAAGACTTTCACACAGTCAAATGAAAGGGGTTTCTTGCCTTGAGTTGTATGCTTCACTTACCACAGGGTTGACGGTTTTATATCATCACCGACATTCGGGCGGTTTTTGGTTACTTTAAATGCCTTTCGGCAGAAGAGACCTTCGGGGTGTTTCTTTCTGTGAATTAGGGAGATCTGGGTTTAGTTGTTCAGTTGTCTTGTCCCGATTAATATCATAGCGAAGGCTGCGAATGTGACGATTATGCTGGCGATGGTCCAGAGGGCAAAAAGTAGTTCGATGAAATCTGGGATTATATGCCAGTTGTATCCTAGTGTTAGGACGCTTTCGCTGCTGTCTATCATCCAGTGGAGGTTCAGCAGATTGCTGGCTGAGGACCAGACCCAGGAGAGGAGTCCTGCCAGTAGGAGTACGAGTCCTCTTTTGATGGTTTTCTTGCTCATTTCTTTTGCTTCCGGGAGGGTGGTTGGGTGGGGGTATTGGGTTCTTGTTCTTATAAGTGGGTGTGGCTGTTTGGAGCTGCTCTCAGCTACTGTATCCCATTCATGTGTTGGCTCTAGGAGGGCAGAGTGGAACTGGACATAAAAGGCTGGTTGAATTTACTATATCGAACAAGTTTCTATGTTGTATATAATAGGTAATACACGATTTATATAGAAAGCTTTATCCTAAGTTAATACAATATATAGTACGGAGCTGCGTCTTTACCCCCTTAACCCGCAGGAGGTTCGCACAATGCCAGAAATTACATTGAAAATCCGTGACTACGTGAAAGAGGCTAGGCAGCGTCGCAGATCCAAGGAGTTTTTTTCGGCTGGCACATTCTATCAACGGGCAGCCAAGGTTGCGCTCCAGGCGAGAAGATCCCCTAACCGCTACTATAACCGGGCCATTGAATGCTACAAAGAGAGCTTGGAAATCTACATGAACGATGACGCCTTTTCAGATGCTGCGGAAACCCTTGAGCGTATAGCTCAAATCCACGAACTAAACCATGAAGAAAGAACCGCTGCTGATTTCCGCCTCCGTGCAAGCTTCCTCAGACTCAAAAGCATCGAGGCTCTCATGCGATAGATGCACAGGTCAGGATATTTTTCGAGGAGCTTGATACTCAGCTATTTATTGGTTCCGCCAAAACGCTTTTTCAGTAAACCAACACATAAGTAGATAGAGGCATTTCACCATGATTGAAACAATTCTACTCGTTTTGACTATGCTGGCTCCCGGCACTCTTATAGTATCCTCTATAACTGTTGGTGGCTGGTTTATCGATACTCTTCTCGGATTCTCTGATAAAGAGGGTAGAGACATCCAAAGTTGCGGACGAAACTTCATCAAGTTCCTCCAATTCTTCGGAATGGCCTTCGGCATCATATGCTTCGCCGTTATGGCTGGAGTCTTGGTCAACCCATTCTACAACCCCCATTTCGCAGCGTACAACGACCCCATCACACTAATACTACTAGGAATACTCGGGTTCGTCCTACTCATAGCACCCCTAGCCAAATACCCTTGGAGCGCAATATTCGGTCTCCTTGGCGGATTAATCGTCGCAATCGCCGTCGCATACTTCCTCCCCGACTGGGTTGTAGCGGTCCTCCCCATTTCGCTCAAATGGATATTGATCGCCATCTTCATCATCGTTGGTATAGTAATTTTCGTAGCTTTCAAGTGGATTGAAGACCTCACCAAGGCTTTCGCTATGTTGTTGGCTTCTCGTCCGGTTACGTTGGTTCTGATGATTATCGGTTTTGTCCAGGGTATAGCTCTCATCTTTCTCTTCCCCTACGGACTATGGATGTTCGTACCTTGAGTTTCACCTATGGGGACCTCAGTCCCCACCCTTCCCCTTTTTTTCCTCAGCTAGTTGTACCACATGCTGGTGTTGGTAGTAGCATATCACCCCCTTCTCCAGCTGAAAACCTCCTGTTACTTGCTTCTGTCAACCCGTTCTGTGGTGAGTATATTCCAGTACGGGATTAGAATTAGTATGACTCATTTTCCTTATTTCCAAAGGAATGTTATCTGCGAATCACTATCGTGTAGGTTTGCCCCTTCGCAGGGAAGAGAGTTGTGACCTTTGGAGCCAATGTAGACGTAGTTACTAGGAATTGAGTTGCTTCGGTTGTGTCTCCACAAATGGGAAGTGCATAATCAGGTCGTAAGGCTGCGGTGATTGTTGCTGCTTGCTGGGGGTCGAGGACGCCTTTACCTTCACCAGCGACTGGTACACAAAGGATGTCAGGGATGTCAGCACCAAAGTAGGTGTATGTGTTTGCTCGACCAAGATGGAGAACACGAGCCTTTTCACTTGATATGAAAAAGGTTGTATTCCGGGAGGTAAGGGTGGTTTGAGTGTTTTCAAAAGCTGTTATTGTAATACCGGATTCACTCGCTAAAGATTCCCCAGCCTCTAAAGACACTAAATTTTCTTGGGGAGCACCTTGCTCTCGAAGTAAGGATATGACATCAGGATTCCCGATAGCCTTCACTCCAAACCTCTTTATTACATCGACGGCGTTTCCTAGGTGGTTGAAGTGAGGGTTCGTCACGAGGAGAAGAGCTGGGTTGATTACATCGAGGTCTACAAGCGATTCTCCATCGATTATACCTGGATCGATTAGGATTCTTTCTTGAAGATGAAGTTCGACCGCAGCGTGTCCATAATAAGTGAAAGTCAACATACATTATTTCCCCGGTGCTAATTTCGACCGCGGTCAGAATTGAGGAGCCATTTTATACACTATATCTCATAAAAATGAGCTTTTTATTGTTCCTCTTTTTGACATAAATTAATTTATAAATTATGAGAGTATTCTGAACCATTTGTTGTAAATTCTAGAATTTAGAATAATTCTTTAAACTTTGAAGGATGAGAGCCAGTGGGTGTTGTTTATTGAGTTCCCCAACCGACTCCGAGTATGTTGATGATTCAATAGAGTTCCCTCAGGAGAGTCGGAGACGATTTGGGATGGACGAGAAACGCTGGGTGGCATTTACTTCGGTTATTGCTGCCATTGTCTTGACTGTTGTGAAGTTGATTGTAGGTCTTATGACGAACAGTCTAGGTATCCTCTCAGAAGCCCTTCACTCAGCTCTTGACCTTGTTGCGGCTGGTATGACATTTTATGCTGTGAGCGCTTCATCAAAACCCGCGGATGAGGAACACCAGTTTGGCCATGGGCGTATCGAAAACTTTTCCGCTCTGGTTGAAACAATTCTTCTCCTAGTTACAGTCTTGTGGGTTTTCTATGAGGCAATCCGACGTATTTTTCTTTGGGACCTGCATGTCGAGACAAACATCTTTGCCTTTGGCGTGCTAATCTTCGCCATCATTATTGATTATTCTAGGTCTCGTGCCCTATCACGGGCTGCAAAGAAGTACGATAGCCAGGCTCTAGAGGCTGATGCGCTTCATTTCAGTACCGACATCCTCAGCTCTAGTGTTGTGTTCATTGGCTTGATCTGTACACATTTCGGATTCCCTCTTGGCGACCCGCTTGGCGCAATTGGAGTCGCCATTATCGTGCTGGTGATGACAGTTAAGCTTGGTCGGGAAGCGATTCACCACCTTTTGGACCGGGCCCCGACAGGCTTCAGTGAATCCATCTGCTCAGCAGTGGAGGATGTCGAGGGAGTCATGAGTTGTGGTAGAATTCGAGTCCGAAAGGCAGGAGCCATAGCATTTGTCGACATTGAGATTCATGTCGACCCATCTCTCCCCATCGAGAAGGCACAACAAATCGGTGAGCGGATAAAACATGTAATAAACAAGGTCATAGGCCCAGCTGATGTCACTTTGAACATGCAACCAGGATATGTTTCCTACTCCCGTTTGGTAGAGTCTATTCGACGTGACGCCAACAAGTTTGAGCGAATAAAAGATGTGCACAGCATTCATGCCTTCGAGTTCAGAGACTTTGCATGGGTTGTCCTTGATATTGGTGTTAGTGAAGGAAAAAGCCTCCAAGATGCACATCAGATCGCTAGCGATTTTGAGGAGCATCTTCTAAATACATATGCTTCGATTAAGGAGGTGACAACACACATTGAGCCAACCTCTGATTCTCCCTCAATGTCTATGGATTTGGAGAAGGCTAAAGAGGTAATCCTCTCGCTATTTGAGGAAA
>JAEOTB010000040.1 GCA_016840065.1 Candidatus Hermodarchaeota archaeon
ACTGATAAAACAAAACCCTCTACAGCCCGTTTAGACACAATTGAAATGCTTGTTAGGGAAATCGCAGCCGTGAAATCACACCCAATAATACTGGTTCACGGGGGTGGGTCCTTTGGGCACTTTCTAGCTGAGAAATACGAACTACATCAAGGTGGGCATTCCAAGACAAAGAAGCTTGGTGTAATGCAAACCTTCTATGAGATGGCAGAATTGGGGCAGATTATTCTCTCTGCATTCCAGAAAGTGAAACGTCCAGCTGTATCAATTCATTCATCGTCGATAATCGTATCACTCAAAGGTAGAATTGCACACATGGATTTAGAAGCCCTCAGATTCTTTCTCAATGGGAATTTCATTCCAATTCTTTCAGGAGATGTTACAGCGGACAGTGTTTCAGGTTTTACAATCGTGAGTGGCGACCAGATTGTGATGTATCTTGCCCGTCTACTCAAATCTCGGCTAGTCATCTTTGCCTCAGATGTCGACGGTCTCTATACAGCTGATCCAAAAGTCCACGCCTCAGCCCAGCGCATTCCATTGATAACACCTGAGACCTTGGAAAAGATACTGGAAGAAGTAGCGATGGGTGCTGCAGAAGGTGCTGCTGATGTTACGGAGGGCATGCGTGGTAAAATCACCGAGATATTTGATGGTCTTCCTGAATCTGGTGAAGCCGTTGTTTGTGATCTCCGTCAGTCAGGTACACTTGCCCGTATACTATCAGGGAAGGATGTGCCATGCACACGCCTTCGCCAGAAACCTGCCACAAACTAGGTCAATGGATTGACGGTTAGCACCTTGTGTTAGACAACAAGCCGTTTATAGAGTTCAACCCGCCGATCAGCAATGATGTTATTTGTGGGAGTAAGGTTCTTGTTCCGAGCTTCTGCTGGATTGATTTCAGCAACAAGTAATTGAGGTCGTTTGACTCTTCCTCGTACTAATACATCGCCACTAGGATTTGTGATTTGACTTCGCCCAGTGAAGGTAAGGGTGCGCTCAGTACCTACACGGTTCGCAGTGATTGTAAAGATACGGTTTTCGATACTGCGAGCAATCATCACCCGCTGGGCTAGAGGAAGAACGAGATTAGCAGGCTGACAAAGTACTTCGCAACCCTCCAACATGAGGATTCTAGATAATTCGGGGAAGGCCCAATCGAAACATACAATCATACCGAACTTGAAACCCATCAGTGAGTGAACTTGGGGGATATGACTACCTGGTGAGAACAGTCTTCCTTCAGAACCAAAGAGGTGAAGTTTCCGGTAGCAATCAATAAATCCCTTAGGCCCTACAGCAACTGCGCTATTGAATATCTCTCCCTCACCACCCAGCTCTGCAAGACCTCCAACGATGATTATTCTATGAGTTTTTGCTAGATTCATCCAGAGTTGTGTCGTTGGTCCCTTGGGGACTGGCTCAGCAAACTTCAATAAATCCTTCTTTCTAGAGAAATTATAACCCGTTGTGCAGAGTTCAGGGAAAACGACTAGACGCACACCTTGCTGTGCTGCTCTTTGGCAATATCGACGAGTGATTACACGATTGTCTTCTGGGCGACCAAAACGCGGGTGTATCTGAGCTGCTGCTACCTTCATTTGTTACCCCCTTACTGCACCTAAGCAGTTGCCATCTTTTGAACCTTGCTCTTCCCCATCCTGTCGCTTCCTAATTCGGTGCAAATATTCCCCCTCTTCTCCGCTAATTATCATCAAATCTTTCCAATTTTTTGAGTCATTTAAGTAGAATTTTCGTAGTTCCCGAGTAGTTGTCCATTTGTAATCCTAGGTGTTGGGAGTCCTTGAAGCCTATTGACTCAATAAAATCGCAAATAGAAGCTCTCCGAGGGATTAGAGGAATGGAAAATGCCTTCCTTTCTCAAAAGGATGGACACCCCATAACCAGCGTGGGTGTCTGGCTCAGCCAGGATGAAATATTTGGTATGTCGGCAGCGGCCTCTGCGATATATGCAGTTGCTAGCCGACTTCATGAATCCCATAGTTACATCCTTGTTGAAGGTGAGCGAGCAAAATTCCTTATTGCAGCTCTCAAAGGCAATCCTAATTTCTTCCTCGCCCTTACTATGAGACCAAAAGTAAATCTGGGCTCACTTTTCCAGTTTGTGAACCACTGTACACAGAATATCACTCATCTTCTCAAAGAAGAAGATAATATTCCCCCTCTAAGAAGTTACAGCTCAACACAAGCAGAATCCGTTACAAGTGGATTCAAAACAACAGCCTCCTCCAGTTTGCCTTCACCAACATCTACTATATCCAGCCAATCAATAATTTTAACCGAAGATAAAGTAGCTGAGTTAAATGAGCTTCTAGCGGATTTCCATAACTTAGTAAGTGGAGCCAGCAGCTCTTTCATCTCACTAGCTGGAGGGTATCCCGTGGCTTTAGCAGGCCTTTCTGGTGCAGACCAGGGAACGCTTTGCGCTTATACTTTCAGCTTATTTGATACCTGCAAGAAAATCGCTTGGTTAACTAAACGGATGGGAATAGATCAAGTGACAATAGATTACGGCAAAAACCATCATTTCATCTATAACGCTGGTCAAGGAATCTTCAGTACGACTCTTGACAAGGCTGAAGTTCGTCTTGGTTTTCTTAGACTGATGATACCTACGTTCACAGTACGAATTAGAGAAGCACTTTACCAAGCTTCTCAAACACCTGACGAACCAAAGCTCCGACCACCCATTGATCAATTCATTGAAACGCTCTCTTCTGGAATCTCATCACGTAGAGCTGTGAGTTGAACACAACATGCTTATTGATTGGGCTAACAAAACTATACAAACAAAAGTAGTCTATTACGGACCTGCAATGAGTGGAAAGACAACCAGCATCCGCTCCGTCTTTAGTCACTATAAGCAGGGCGAGAAACTCGAGTCTATAGAAACGACATCCGGTCGCACCCTTTTCTTTGATTTTGGGGCCCTAGATGTAGAGCGGGGTTCTTGGAAGCTTCGTGTTTTTGTATGGTCAGCAACAGGACAGGACTACTACGCGGAAACCCGCTCAACCGTGCTTGCTGGAACAGATGGTGTCATATTCGTAGCTGACTCCCAGCCCCATTTACTTGAAGATAATATCCGCTCATTTCGTGAACTTCAGGACTTCTTTGGTGAGCAACTAGGTCAAACACCAGTACTGCTAATATCTATGAATAAGTTTGACATGCCTGTCACAATCAGTCGAGAACAGCTAATCAATGGTCTCGGAATACGAAATGGTGTTCAGGTAATGTCCACGATTGCGCCTTCAGGTTGGAATGTCGGTGAAGCCTTTTCTGCCTTGGTACAAACAATTCTACACCGATGTAACCGCTAGCCTTCTATTGGCAAATTTTTATACGTAAGCCCTGCTACTTGTGGAACATGGCGCGAATAACTGTTCTGGGTGGCTGCGGCACTGTCGGTAGTATCGCAGTTAGGACGTTGACTGAACTCGGTGACTTTTCCGAAATTCTAGTTGCCGACATCGACACCGCAAGGGCAGACTGGCTAGTTGAAGATATTGGAGGAGACTGCCTTTCAGCTGTAAGTTGTGACGCGACAGACCCTAGTAGCATAAAGGCAGTTATCAAGGGATCCGATGTGGTACTGAACTGTGCAGGCCCTTTCTACATCCTTGCCCCAATCATATTGAAAGCTATAATCGAAGAAGGAATCAACTATGTGGATGTCTGCGATGACGTAGATGCTACAATTGAGATTCTAAA
>JAEOTB010000041.1 GCA_016840065.1 Candidatus Hermodarchaeota archaeon
CGGTTTTCGTATGTAAGGACTCCACCGAATGTTAAGGGAAGCCTAGGCTTGCCCACGCGGACCCCCATCATCTTCAGACCTGCCTTGACACCAGCTCCACCTGAACCCACTATCAACCGGGCTAGTTTCTGCACCTTCAGCTGCAGCGCAGACGCCTTATCGAACTTTCCCTTCTGCACTAGCGTTAGCATATCAACCCATACATCACCGATGAGCTGAGCACTAGCCAAGATCATTCCTGAGCAACCAGAGGCCAACGCAGGAAATACAACTTCATCGTGCCCGCAAAGAACCTTGATTTCATGTCCCACCTTCTCTAGGACAGCAAGTATGAGCTTTAATTGACCACTAGAATCCTTGATTCCAACGATGTTATCTAGCTCAGCTAGGTCCTCAACGATTTGCCACGGCATTTCCAATCCTGTGCATTGGGGAATATTGTAGAGTAGAATAGGGATTCCCACTTCCGCTACTTGCCGGTAATGCTCATAGAGCCCACGCATTGTTGGACGTAAGAAAAAGGGTGTAACCACCAGGCAAGCATCAGCACCAACCTTGTCAGCGTGTTTGACCAGCTCCAACGTTATCTTGGTATTACTAGCACCCGCGCCAGCAATAACAGGCACTTTGCCCGCCGCCTCTTCAACAGCAATCTGCACAACTTGCTTGTGCTCCTTGACACTAAGGCTCGTGAACTCGCCTGTTGTTCCTGCTGGAACAAGTCCTGATACACCCAATGTATCGATACAATGGCGTATAAGGCGGCGGAATGCGACTTCGTCAACCTTCCCGCCACCTTTAACAAACGGTGTAACAAGTGCGGGGTTCACGCCACTTGGTTCATATGTCATAGATCGTGCAACCTCTATGTTCTATTTTCTAGGGTTTGGGTATAGCTAGGTCCTTGGCTCCTAGCTTGGACATTTTACCATCAGGGTAATGGTCTTGCACTAGTTTGTGAATCGTTTGACCCCATTTGACTTTCTCGCGAGCGAGTTGGCAAAGCATTGGTGTTGATGCCCAGGGAGTATAAATCGCCATACTTGGTCCCGGTTCAATCTTGAAGTACATTGGCTGCAGACAGCGAACCATTTCAGGGGCTTCATAGATTCGGTTGTATCCTCCGAAGCTTTGGAAGAGCATTATGTGGATGTCAATGGGGATGTCGATGGCTTGACGAATTGATGCTAGTTGGGGTAAGGCCATATCGGCTACTGGATTGAAGCTGCCTGCCCCTAGCTCTTCAAGGAGTTTTCCGCCTCCGGGAGATGCGTGCCCAGCAAAGATGCTGACTTTGAAAGTGACATCCTTGGGGATTTCACCAATTTCTTTGAGCTTGTTGAGTGTCCAGAGGAGGCCTTCATCGATGACAAGAAATCCTTTGAAACCAAGGTCGATACCTCGTTTGATGTCGGTAATGACTTCGACGAGTTTGTCGGTGCCGCGGAATCGCATTCCTGATAGTGCACCTTCAGGGGTCGCGATTTGTCGACCAATTCCCCAGCTAACACGGGGGCCTGGTGTAAGGATAACCTCCATTTTGGCGTCGTGGGCGAGTTGAGCAAAACGGGTTAACTCTTTGTCGTCTAGAAGGGTAGCGCCCATAACGACGCTGATTAGACGGTGAACGGGCATGTCCCGTTTTTCCGACTCGTCAATAAGTGCTTCGAGAACTTCAGGTCTTTCGACACCAGAGATTTCTATTCGGTATCCTGCTCCATCTGGAAACCGTTTATCGCTGGTCGGTAGATCATATGCGTCTTGTCCGGGTAGACCGATTTTCTGTAGGGCTTTCCGGACCTTTTGATAAGATTTCAGGCTCACCATAATGTAACCCTCGAGCTGGCTGCACTTGGCGGTATCGCTTACAAAAAGGTTGCAGTTGTTAGAGGTCTCAGCACGAATGAGCGCATAGAGAAGGATTTTATCAACCAACTGGACCTACATCTTACTTGGCCCCGCTTCATTTTGGCTATCATTAATCCACCGAGGCCTCCGATGCGGAGTAGCGAGGAAAGTGGGTTCAGTCGGGGCGGGGCCACAAATCTCCTCTCTAACGTGGTGGCTAATGGTTTTGGTCAATGATGTATGTTGATGAAATAGCAACTCCGGCACTGCTTGTTGACCGAATGAAATTACTTCAAAACATAGGCTTGATGGCTGAAAAGGCGCGACAAAACAATGTGGAGCTTCGTCCACACATTAAGACTCACAAGTGCCTTGAAATCGGACGCCTACAGAGAGGGGAGGGTGCTAAAGGAATCACTGTATCCACTCCCGGTGAAGCGCACGCGTTCATCGATGGAGGGTTCTCTGACATCACTTTGGCTTTTCCTCCAACACCTGATAAAATCCCGGTCCTTCTCGATATCGCTGAACAAGCCTCATTGAAGATTATCGTTGACAACGCAAGTGTTGTGGCAGAGCTGGATTCAAGATGCTCAGAAGCTAAAACGGAGCTAGATGTGCTGCTCAAGGTTGATTGTGGTTATCATCGATGTGGGGTCAACCCAACCAAGAGAGTTGCGCTATCTTTAGCTCGGAAAATCAGTAAGGCACAGCATTTACATTTTCGTGGAATTCTTACTCACGCAGGTCATGCCTATGATGCAACAACAGTAGAAGAAATCGCCAAGGTCGCCAAGGAAGAACAGGAAACAATGATCAAGTTCGCTGACTTGTTGCTTGAAAATAGTCTTACACCAGAGGTTGTCTCTATTGGGTCAACTCCAACGTGTATGATAGCTGAGGGTTTCATGAAAGGCATCACGGAAATACGTCCAGGAAATTATGTCTTTTTTGACGCGACTCAAGTCGCCCTAGGATTATGTAGGCTAGCCGATTGTGCACTTACTGTACTTGCTAGTGTTGTTAGTGTACAGAAAAATCATGTAGTGATAGATGCGGGGGCCACCGCGTTTTCACAAGACACCGGTGCGACCCACATCATTCCAGAAAAGACCTTCGGAGTTGTTTTGGCAGACCAGAGTACCAGTTCACCTGCCAAAGGAGTTCAGATTGTTAGTCTTTCACAAGAACACGGAAAAATACGCTTTAGTGGGAAGTCAGATTTGGAACCCTTCAAACTGGGCGACCGCCTTCGCATCATACCCAATCATTCCTGCCTCACAGCGAACTTGTTTAGCCAGTACTTCGTTGTTGAGGGAGGTCAAGCTAAAACGGTTTGGCCAATTCAGCGCCACCGCTTCTCCAATAAAATGAATAATTCCCAATAGAACCGGGTTACTAGAAATGTTGGATATTCATAGCCTTCCAAAAGCCTTTCTTGAGCGCTTTAGCTCTCTTCTAGGAGACGAGTTCGACCAGTTCATCAGTAACCTTACCCTACCATCTCAGCATTTCGTACGTGTTAACACGCTAAAAATCCCCCTGAAGGATGGGCAAGATAGCCTAGCAGAAATGAATATTGAAGCACAACCCCTCCCCTATTACCCAGCAGGACTCCGTATTAAGAAGGGACACGATCTTATTCCGAAAAGTGTTGAATACGCTCTGGGATACTACTATTTTCAAGAAGGGGCCAGCATGGTTCCACCAATATCCTTGGCTCCTGAACCTAATCATCTTGTCTTGGATATGTGCGCTGCACCAGGGTCAAAAACTACTCAGATAGCCCAGATGATGGGGAATCAAGGGGTAATAATCGCGAATGACCGTACTTACCGACGAATCACGAGTCTAGGTCATAACCTCCAGTTCTGCGGCGCTATCAACACAGTTGTTTTACATGAGGATGGGCGGCAGCTTCCACAGAGACTTTCTCTCGAGTTTGATCGAATCCTCGTAGATGCACCCTGTTCAGCCTCTGGTCATCTAAGAGGAAAATCACCCCAATTCGAAGCGCCCAATCCCAAACGGCTTCTAGGACTTCAAGCTCTTCAGAAAGGTTTGCTAAAATCAGGTTTCCGGCTCCTAAAACCTCGGGGGCGTCTTGTCTATTCAACTTGTAGTCTACACCCAGAAGAGAATGAAGATGTTATTCAACATCTCTTGAATCACTTTCCAGAAGCTAGATTGGTACCAAACAACATTTCTGGATTAGTAAGCCATTCAGGTCTAACCGCATGGGAAAACAATCAATATGATGATATGATGCGGCACTGTTTACGAGTCTACCCCCACGACAACGATACCGATGGCTTCTTCATAGCCACTATTCGGAGGTCCTGAAATGAAATCAAAACCCACAGTCTCTCTCATTATAGACGATGAGTGGGAAAAATCGGTGTGGGGGCTGCTCCACAACCAGTACGGTGTCTCTCAATTTTCTGGCTACCGCCTTCTTCGCTCAGGACGGAAGCGAATAAGGATAATCAGCGAGGCGGCATTCAAACTAATCACTCAAGTACCCTGCGCAGGACCTGCTGGCCTATATTTCGGTGAATATCGACCCCATGTGATACGCCCTTCAATGGATGGTGCTCAACTAATCGGACCCTACGCAACCAAAGGAGTAATCACAATCACAAAAGAACAAACAAAGAATTGGCTACAAGGACAATCAATTGAAACTGCGGATGAACAGCGGGGGTATGTCATTGTTTCAGATGGCCACAGGTTCCTCGGATGCGGCAGCCTTTCCAAAGGAATCCTACTAAGTTTTGTACCAAAAGTCCGAAGACCAAATAAATAATGACAACACATTACTGAAGAGGCAGTGAATCGAATGACAGTAACAATAACAGTTCATGGCGGCGCCGAAGAAATCGGGTCAAGTAAAATCCTTGTCGAAGATAAGGGTCATGATGTTAAGTTCTTTCTTGACTTTGGGAAGAACTTTGAAGCGATGCGCCAATATTACGACTTCCCTGTCCAACCAGGAAGTCTAGAGGAGCTCCTCCGCATCGAGGCTACACCAGATCTTCCTGGGCTCTATCATCTCCCCGAGAGCAAGGAACAACCTAAAACAGATGTTGACGCAGTTCTTCTAACTCACGCCCACACAGATCACTGTGGATATATTCCATTATTAAACAGGTCTATCAAGATGTACATGGGTGAGTGTACTCGTCGAGTTTTCGAAGCTCGGATAGAGGGTAGTCGGAAGAGATTTGACACAAACATAGAGGGTCTTGAGATAGAGACATTCAAAACGGGAAAGACATTCAAGGTAGGTGGTGTTGAGGTTCAACCAGTTCACGTGGACCACAGTATCCCTGGTGCCTATGGCTTCGTCATTCATCTCTCAGAGGGTATACTCGTTTATACTGGGGATTTCCGTAGGCACGGCACTAGACCTCAACTAACTCAAGACTTCATTGATGCAATACAGCAAGCTGGTCCTCCAGATATTGTCCTAAGTGAGGGGACAAATATCGGAAAAGCCGAACTCACCAAAGAGGCAGAAGTTCGTAGGCAGATTGAGGCGACTATTAAGAAGTGTCGTGGTCTTGCCATTGTAGACTTCTCAGAGGTCGATTTTGACCGTTTCCGCACTATGCATGGCGTTGCTAAAGCAACCAACCGAGAACTCGTCATTGAGCCCCGCCGGATGTGGATGCTTGACACGTTAAACAAGTGTAGTGAGCTTTCAACACCCAGCATCACTAAAGATACCACAATTCGGCGTTACGCCCCTGAGAAGAAACGACTCTCGTCCTATGAAAAACTCCTTAGCGAATCAAAACCTCCACTGAAGGACTATGAAGGTCGCGGTGTTAAACCCGCCGAACTCCGCGCTAATCCTCGTCGTTACCTTCTAGCCACAAGCTTTGGTAACATCTCCCTCCTCCAGCGGGTCAAACCTACTTCCGGAATTTATCTATTAAGCGCCTCAGAACCATTCAATGAAGAAAGTGAAATCAGCTTCGATAAGCTGCTAAACTGGTTAACCCTCTCGGGTCTTGCAATGTACACGGCCCACTGTTCTGGTCACGTCGACCCTCTGGGGCTTCGCCAGACTCTTGAGGAAATGAAGCCAAAATCCATTTATCCTATTCATACCGAGAATCCTCGGCTCTTCAAACGTTTCCTAGAACCTAGCGGTCTTAGCATAGTAATTCCTAAACAAGGCGTTCCATTCAAACTATAGCGGAGCGCAACGTGAAGGGTGCTGTCATCCCGAAAGGGTTATAGTTAGAAGGGTAAAAGAGCCCCACTATGTCCTTTCTGAAAGGGCTTCGTGGAGACCCTGAAAAATCTGCAGCCAAACATGAAACACGTGCTACCCAATTTGAAAAGCGGGAAGAGGAAGCACGAGCTGCTGCAGAGTGGGTTGCTGCAGCCAAAGATTATACGAAAATTCCTGATTTGAAACGGGCAAGAGACTGTTATTTGCGGGCTGCCCAGCTTTTCCAAGTTAGTGGCGATTCCTCTGATGAAGAAGCATCACTCTGGAAAGCTAGCAATCTTGCCCTTGAGGAGGAGGACTACGAAACAACATCAGAGATCTTTGATCGCCTGATTCACCTAGCTACTCGTCTCAAGAATAATCATCTTCTCTTCAGGACCTTGGCTCTTAAGACATTGGCATTGATTGCCGCTAATAAGCTCTCAAAGGCAAAGGCAACCTTTAACCTAGTGAATAAGGTCAAGGAAAGGCTAGGCAGTAAAGAATCAAAGAATCCCCTCTTTGTGATAGCCCAAGCACTGGTTAAGCGGTTTATCGATGGTGAAGCAGCTCCGATATCTAAGATCCCAGAAAAAGTACCTGAATCAGATACTGTTAATCAACTGATAACTAGGCTAATCACCACTTATAGAGCTACTGAGGATGCTTCACTATCTCTCTCGCTTCAAAAGGTGAAAACTCCGATTAGAGGAACAATTACTGGGCAATGTAAACTGAAATCGTCTGTTGCCCTTAGCCTCTTGGAAACAAATCTGCTGACTCCATCTAGTATTTCCTTAACGCAGCCCTTACTCTTCAAGGAGAAATCTGGCACAAAACTCAATGCCACCTTCGCCCTTGAAGCAAATCTTCCTGGTGAGTTCCAAATAGGACCAGCTTATGTGGTGCTAGAGTTAGAGAATCAACGGTTTCAACTCAAATCCAATTCCGCACCTTTGAGTGTTGCCGCTGCCAAACCTCGTATATATGCGGAAGTGCAGACCTCATCTGAAATTTACTCGCAGGAGGAATTCGAACTCGTCCTTCGAGTGAAAAATGAAAGTCACGGTGATGCATCAGAAGTCACTCTCCGTGTTATACTACCACCTAGTCTTAGGCTACAAACAGGAACTTTGGAAAAACGAATTGTTACTCTGCCTTCTCAGCAAGAGGTGCATTTTCCTCTCTTTCTTATAGCTTCAAAGATTGGTGCGCATGAAGGTTCGATCGATTTGGAGTACAAAGGTGCGAGTCGAAGACGCCGCAAGGAAACTAACCCATTTACAGTTACAGTTAAACGCCGAAAACGAAAACATAAGAATTAATTCATACGGTTTGGAGTTATTTAATACAATGCGCGCACTTCTCTTAGCTGGAAGCCAGAGCACTAGGATGTGGCCCCTTGTTGAAACCCGCCCAAAACCCCTACTCAGTATTGGCGGTAAACCTATCATTCAATGGATGATAGAGGATTTGAAGGCGGCAGGAATCCGAAATATCGTTGTCTCCATCGGATATCTTGGCGAACAGATCAGCGATTTCCTTGGGCGAGGACACGGTCTGGGTGTAAAAATTGATTATGTTACTCAAGAGGAAGAACGCGGCGTAGCCGAATCCATTTTAATCGCTAAGGAGGAGTTCGAAGACGATGAATCCTTCCTTGTAGCGAATGCTGATATTCTTGCTGGACCTAAAATCATCCGCCGAGCCCTCAGTCATTACAAAGATTTAGCTGCAGAAGCAGTGGTAAGCCTTACCCTCACGAATACCCCTCAATTTTACGGAATTGCTGAAATCGATGAACGTGCAAGGATTCGCCGAGTAGTGGAAAAACCTCAACCTGGTGAAATCCAGAGCCGGTACGCGGTTGCCGGTATCTACGTATTCCGACCCACAATCTTCGAGCAGCTGAGAAAGTCAGGGGATTTAACCAAGACCATTCAAAAGCTAATAGATGAGGAAGATAAGGTCTATGGTTCTGTTTGGGAACGAGAATGGGTTGAGGTGTCCTACCCATGGGATCTAGTTCAGGCGAACCGGTTCGTATTGGATAAGCAGCTAAAAGGGAAAGGGTCGTTCATCGCAGAATCCGCCGATATCCAACAGCCAAGCCGCATAGAGGGATCTGTACACATTGGAGATGGAGTTGTTGTACGTCCCCACACTACCATCAGAGGACCGGTTTACATTGGTCCCAACACCTACATTGGGAATAACTCACTAATCCGTGAATACACTTCTCTTGGAGCAAATGTCATTGTTGGCTTTGGATGCGAGATTAAGGAGAGTATTATCTACGATTCCACCAAGATTGGACGCTTAAGCTTTGTAGGCGACAGTATCGTGGGTCAAAACGTCGATATCGGCGCTGGAGTGCAACTTGTAAACCATCCGCTCGCGGGTAAAACCATAACCTCCACAATTTCAGGCCAAACAGAAATCGTACCCAGAAAGAAGTTCGGTGGAGTAATAGGGGACGACACTATCTTGAGTCCTAACGTCTCGGTATTTCCCGGTGTTAAAATTGGTACCAGTTCCATAGTACTCCCTGGTACAGTCCTCGATGAGGATGTTCCATCACGCACTGAAGCCCGGCTTCACCAAAAGGTTGATTTGCGCCCCTTAGACTAAAAAGGTCAGAAATGTTTTAAAGGACTATTCATCTCCCTCCTTCATTGGTGACTCAGATTGGCAGTTGTCCTAGCATATATTCTGATTTTAGCGAAATCTGGTCGAGAAAACGAAATTATAGACGCCCTAAAAGAATTCAAACAGGTCACAGAAGCGCGAACCACTCTCGGCTCTTGGGACATCATCGCAGCAGTCGAGTCTGAATCGATGGACAGCTTGTACGTTCTTGTCGAACGAATCCGCCGATTAAGATATGTTGAGCGCACCTCAACTCTAATCACCCGCTAGCTCCTAGGGGTGGCGAAAAACTCTTTAGTGAAAAAGACAAGCGATTGGCGTCACACACAAGAACCAATTCTCAAGTTCCTAGAGAGCGGATGAAGGACGTTCAAGAAATGACAGAAAAATGGGTATATCTATTCAGTGAAGGCAACAGGGATATGCGCAACCTCCTAGGAGGAAAAGGCGCAAACCTAGCCGAAATGACCAACGCAGGAATCCCAGTCCCACCTGGATTCACTATAACAACGGAAGCCTGTAATGCCTACTTCAAGGGTGGAAAACAATTCCCCAAAGGTATGTGGGAGCAAGTATTGGGTGCCCTAAAGGCAATAGAAAAACAAACAGACAAACGCCTAGGAGATCCCTCCAACCCGCTGCTCGTATCCTGCCGCTCAGGAGCAAGAGTAAGCATGCCAGGGATGATGGACACCGTACTCAATATTGGTCTGAATCCGACTGTTTTGGAGGGCTTTGCGAAGCTAACTGGAAACGAGCGTACTGCTTGGGATGCCTATCGTCGTTTGATTCAGATGTTTGGTAATATTGTAAAGGGGATGGATCGCCACGCTTTCGAGGCTATTCTTGATAAGTACAAGGAAAAGACTGGGGGCGGCAAGGACACGGACTTGACTGTAGATATGTTGAAGGACTTGGTTAGGGATTTCAAGGCTTTGTACGAAAAGGAACTTGGCGAGACGTTTCCCGATGAGCCGCATGATCAGATTAAGCAGGCAATCGCCGCTGTCTTTGAGTCATGGTTCGGAGCTCCTGCTACAGCTTATCGTAATGCCGAAGGACTTCCCCACGATTGGGGCACGGCAGTGAATGTGCAAACCATGGTCTTTGGAAACATGGGTGAGGGGAGTGGGACCGGTGTTGCATTCACTCGGAATCCAGCTAACGGTGAAAGAGTAGTGTGGGGTGAGTATCTGCTTAACGCTCAAGGAGAAGATGTAGTTGCTGGTATCCGAACTCCGCAACCCATCTCGAGATTGGCAGATGATATGCCTGAAATATATAAGGAATTCCTTGAGATATGCGAACGCCTTGAGCTGCATTACCGCGATACACAAGATGTTGAATTTACTATTGAGCGTGGTAAGCTTTGGATGCTCCAAACCCGAACTGGAAAACGTACTGCTTTTGCCGCTGTGAAGATAGCGGTTGATATGGTCAGGGAGAAGCTTATCAAGAAGAATGAAGCGCTACTTCGCGTGAATCCAAATCAGATTAACCAGTTTCTTCACCCTCGCTTTGACCCTGTAGCTGTTCAGAAAGCCAAAGCCGAGGGAAGACTACTAGCTCAGGGACTCAATGCTTCGCCAGGTGCCGCCACTGGAATTGCCATCTTTGATGCTGACAGAGCCGAAGAGAGAGGAGAATCCGGGGAAGCAATAATCTTGGTACGACCTGAAACCAATCCAGAAGATGTCCACGGGATGGTTCTAGCCCAAGGGATCCTAACCCAGAAAGGAGGAATGACCTCACATGCCGCTGTGGTAGCAAGAGGCTGGGGGAAGCCCTGTATAGCAGGCTGTGAAGAGATTGATATTGACCTCGATTCCCGTCAGCTCACAGTGAATGGTCAAGTGATTAAGGAAGGCGATCAAATCTCACTTAATGGTACAACTGGTGAAATGTTCGCTGGTGAGATCGCTACTGTTGAGGCTAGCTTTGAGAAAGAACACGATTTAGTAACATTACTTGGCTGGGCAGATGAAATCAGACAACTGGGTGTATGGACAAACTCGGACACTCCAGATGACGCAGCACGTGCTCGCGCCTTCGGTGCGGAAGGAATTGGTCTTTGTCGAACGGAGCACATGTTCTTTGGAGAAGAACGGCGCCCAATTGTTGTAAAAATGATAATGTCTGATAACCCAGACGAGCGTATAGAGCTGCTGAATCAATTGCTGCCATTTCAACGCGAAGATTTTGAGGAAATTTTCCGGAAGATGGACGGTCTTCCAGTTATTATCCGACTCATTGATCCTCCGATGCATGAATTCTTACCTCCTCTTGAGGAACTACTGGTAACAATTAACCAGCTGGAACTTGAACTGAAAAACAAACCATCATCTACTAAGGCAAAGGAGTTGAAGAGTGCTCTAGAGGAACAAAAACGTGTACTCAAGGTAGTACGCAGTATGTGGGAGGTCAACCCCATGATGGGTCTGCGTGGGTGCCGCGCTGGCATCATGTACCAAGGCCTAACAGAGATGCAGACCCGAGCTATCTTCGAAGCAGCCTGCAACGTCACCAAAGAAGGCATCGAAACACACCCAGAAATAATGATACCCCTGATTAGCCACGTCAATGAACTTAAACTGGAAAGATCCAAACTGGAAAAAGTCGCGAAAGAAGTAATGGCTGAAAGTGGTGAAGAAGTAGATTACAAATTTGGAACTATGATTGAAATCCCTAGAGCAGCTATTACCGCAGAAAAAGTCGCCAAATATGCTGACTTCTTTTCCTTTGGTACAAACGACTTGACGCAAATGACATATGGTGTCAGCCGTGATGATGCTGAAGGGAAGTTCCTACGACAATACGTGGGTTTAGGCATTCTAGAAGCAAATCCCTTTGAAGTCCTAGACAGAGAGGGAGTGGGTGTGCTAATGCGGATGGCTGTTGAAAAGGGTAGAAGCGCAAAGCCAGATTTGGAGATTGGCGGATGTGGTGAGCACTTTGGAGAACCTAACTCGATAGAGTTCTCACACATAATTGGTTTGAACTATGTCAGTTGCTCTCCTTTTCGTGTTCCTATCGCACGTCTCGCAGCAGCTCAGGCTGCTCTAAGGCATAAGTATGGGCGCAAAAGCTAGCGCGTTACTATCCTTGAAAGTCGGAGCTAGTGCTGAAACGCATTATCTTAACTGAAAGAGATAGAGAGTTTCAAGGAAACCAAGGAGCCTCCCCGTTGCTAGAATTTCTAGCTGGAAGTTCGATTGCTCAATCATATGTAGTATCTCTTGAAGTGGAGCAACCGAACTAAAGAGGATTTGAATCCTCCCCTTCTTTGTTAGATTTCGTGGTGCCTCAACAAGGAACCGATAAATCAGTTTGCATTGGGGTCCAGCATACCAGGCTTGTGCTAATAGGTCTCTAGGTTTTCCTGTTAGATATGGTGGATTGAAAAGAATTAGATCAAATCGCTGCCTTTGTACTGGTTCGAAAAGGTTTCCTTGTTTTACGTCTACAACGCTTTCAAGGCGGTTTAGGCGTATTGTTTCTTTAGCGCATTTTACTGAATATGGGTTTATGTCTGTGGCAACAACTCGCTTAGCGTAGCGTGCAGCAAAGGCGGCTATGGCACCAGTTCCTGTCCCTAATTCTAGAACCCTTGAGCCTCGGGGAATAATCATATGACGTATGAAAAAACGTGTAGTTCCGCTAACCAGTGGGTTGAATACGTGGGGGCAAATCTGAATTCTCACACCTTCTAGAACAGACGTTCGAGGTCGAAGTCTCCGATGAAGAAGCTCCAATACCCATGGAATGATTCTAGTATGTGGTTTTGTGGTAGCCATTCCCTTGTCATCTCTTGAATTGAAGTTTAGCTCATTTCTTTGGTGTGAAGTATTTTTTTATGCCGCAAGGTTTTAAGGTTTGGAATCTAAAGAGAGATTTGAATAAGAATGAGTCTATTAGAAGGATTTGACTTCCTTTCTGCTGAAAAAGACATGGAAAAGAAGATTGAGGAACTTGCGAATGTTGTGGAACGTGTCGCTACAATCTTCCTGAATGGTGTTGGTTCTCTGGAAGAGCAGATTAAGGGACTAAGCCAACAGCTGAGTGTGTTAGGTAGCCGCATTAGCAAGGCAGAGACTCAGGTAGAAACTGTTCTCAGAATGGGTGTCTCCCGTCCCGCTGCTAAGGGTCAAACAAGCCCTACTGCTCCTGGCCCAGCTAGTCCTAGTGGACCGATGCCTACGACTGATGCAGCAAGCCCCGATCATACCACTCCCCCCGGTCCTCGTACAGCTCCAAAGCTCACTGAGGTCGAACAAAGAACTCCCACTTCGCCAATGGGTGGACAAGTGAGTGTTCAAGCCGAGATGCGTGGCGAACTCAAGAGTTTCCTGGCTCGTCGCCGGGCAGCTCTTGAAGCCCGTATGAAAGAAGAAGGTGGCTAGAGAACAACCTGTTAGCCTAGTCTTTCTGCTAGGGTCTGGAGAAATCATTCAGGCGGCGCTGCTTTTCCCTGATTGGCGTTGCCTGTCCAGTTTTTTCGTCAAGAAGTGATTTCAGTTTTAGCATGTCTTTCTCCATTGTTGGTATCAGCCTTCTGGTATACAATCCTGCAGCAGGGTGGTAGATTACATAGTATGTCTGTCCCTCTCGCTCATATTCTCTTCCATGCATGGCTGACATACTCGCACTTGTGTCGAGGATTGTTTCTGCTGGCACTCGACCTGCAAGACATACAATTTTAGGTTTTATCAGTAACAGCTGACGTTGCAGGAATGGAGAACATATTTCCCTTTCTCTAGGTGCTGGTGGTCGGTTTTCTGGTGGGCGACACTTGACAGTATTTGTGATAAAAACAGTCGATCGATTGATGCCTGCTCCAGCCAGCAACTCTGTTAGTAACTTGCCAGCTGCACCTACAAAAGGACGTCCCTGGAGGTCCTCATTCCGTCCCGGCGCTTCTCCCAAGATGACTAGGTTTGCCTTCTGAGGACCTTCACCTGGTACAGCTTGAGTTCGGGTTTCTGAAAGAGGACACTGCTGGCATTCCAGTATTTCTTGACGTAGTATGTTCCAAGCATCTTCGTTTGAACACATTGCTACCTAGTCTCCGATTAACAGATTAGAAGCTCTTTCTGATACAAATCTAACCTGAGGTTCCACGCATACGCTTTCTCTTACGTAGAGCGTAGAAGACGACAAGAACTTCAAAGATGGCAATGGGGAGGATGATGGCAAACACTTTGTTCAAGAGTAGCATATCCACTGGGATTATTGCGATTTCACTTCCAACGACTTCTCCTGCGTAGCTCAATGAAAGATTCACGATTGACATGCCAAAATCATAGATGTGGGATGCTTCATGTTGGATGACAAGCGCTAATGTGTTGTTACCAGGAGCCAACTCGACCTCTTCTGATGCGTTTGCAAAGCTTCTTCCAAAGAACTCCAGTTGTACAGTTCTAATGCTGTTGACACGGTTCTCAATAGTGGCAATTATGATACCTGGCTGGTTTTGAGAGAACACGGTGCCTGTTGTAAGACTGACAATCGCTGCGGCAGGGATTACTTCGATTTGGTATTGCTCATAGAGGAATGAATACGCACCGATGTTAATTTCGAATGTCACATTGTGATATCCTATCGTTGCGTTTTCAGCAACCTCGAATTGGACCGTGATGTTTTTTTCTTCCTCGAAGTCAATTGAGAAATTAGTAAATGTACATGTGATTTCGCCACTTTCATCTGTGAACTGGGCAAAACCATCATCAAAGGTCTGGTTAATCGTATTGTATACTGTTGCAGTAACTTGACCTTGGTGAGCTTGTGGCACTTGATCCTGTACTACAACGTTACTAATTTCAATGGGCGTGGTTTGTGCCTGAGCTAGTTGAGCACCTCCACTCGGTCCGAAGAGTGTAATGAACATCAATACTGTGACCAGCAGAACGCCGGTACGAATGGTCGGCCGCACGAGCAACTCACCTTTTCCTTTTCGGGTGTGGAGTGCCAATTGATAGTGCGATTTTAAAGTCTTTCTGCATTGACAAAAAATGAAGAGTTCCAACAAGGGTCAATGGTAGTTTGAATTTCCTGGCGATTGGGGGGTTCAGCTTGTAATGTCGATGAGTTTAAATACTGTGTTGTTACTACAATGCATGGCTATCTATAGTGTAGCTATATAATGTCTATGGCGTTGTTCATGACGGACCAACAACCTGAAAAAACAATTGTCAAGTTGCGCGAGTGGTCACGAGAAATAAACCGAGGTTTCATAGAATTCTGGGTACTTTCGCTACTAAGGAGAGAAAGCCTCTACGGCGCTCGCATATCGAATCTACTAGACGATTTAACCGAAGGTCGTATACAACTCGAACCCGGCACAATCTACCCACTTCTTCGTCGACTCGCTGAAAGTGGATGGATAGTCAGTGACATTCGCGTAAGAAGCGTGGGTCGCGGACCAATGCGCCGCTACTACCGGCTAACCAAAGAAGGGAAGCAGTTACATAGTAGAATGGTAGAGCATTATTTAGGGAGTTTCGAGGAGCTATTGAAAATGATGGTGATTGACTTCAGGTCCGTTCGCGAACGCTTAATTCATTTAATGAAGGAGATAGAATAAATGACAAAACCAATTCGACTAAGAGTAGTTTCGCTACCCAGCGATGAAGCAGGTCGCGGCATAGTCCGAATCGATCCAAAAGCTATGGAACACTTAGGTGTAACATCTGGTGATATTATTGAGGTACGCGGAAAGAAAACTACAGGAGCAAGAGTATGGCGTGGACAGTCCATCCAATCGGGTAGTGGAAAAATATTCATGGATGGATTGGTGCGAAGTAATGCAGGAGCAGGAATCGGAGATTTCGTCGATATCAGGAGAATAAATCCAGCTCCCGCTAAGCGAGTGGTACTTTCACCCGCTCAACGAGGCGTTCGAATCGTAGCTGATGGTAGGGCAGTTCGGCCTAGCTTAAACCAACGGCCAGTCATTGTGGGTGACATCATCAGTACAGCAAGCGCAGGACCATACCGAAGTAGTGGTTTCTCCCTCTTTGAGGCAGTAATACGCCAAGCTGGGGCACCGTTCGCTCTTGGTGAAATAAAATTCATTGTGACCCAAACTTCACCAAAGGGAATCGTGAAAATATCTGAGGAGACAATCATCGAAATTAATCCCGAGGCAGTAGAAGAAGCCCAAAAAGCTCCCCTTGTAACCTATGAGGATATTGGAGGATTAGGTGAAGCAGTAGATAGGGTACGTGAGATGATAGAACTTCCACTGAAACACCCCGAGCTTTTCGACCGTTTAGGCATCGATCCACCAAAGGGAGTTCTCCTTTACGGTCCTCCTGGAACAGGAAAAACCCTCCTCGCTCGTGCTGTTGCCAATGAATCAGACGCCCATTTCATAACGATAAACGGTCCAGAAATAATGAGTAAATTCTATGGAGAATCCGAGAAGCGGCTTCGTGAGATATTCCAAAAAGCTGAACAACAAGCACCTAGCATAGTGTTCATAGATGAAATTGACAGCATAGCACCAAAACGAGAAGACGTACAAGGAGAAGTAGAACGGCGCGTGGTCGCTCAGCTCCTTGCCTTAATGGATGGACTCCAAGGTCGAGGAAAGGTCATTGTCATCGCAGCGACGAACCGTCCAGAAGCCCTCGACCCCGCGCTGCGGCGTCCCGGACGCTTTGACAGAGAAATAGAGCTTCCAGTCCCTAATAGAAGTGGCCGCAAGGAAATTCTCCTTATTCACACACGTGGTATGCCTTTAACTAAAGATGTTGATCTTGACAAACTGGCTGACTCAACACATGGACACGTGGGTGCTGATCTCGCAGCCATAGCACGCGAAGCTGCCATGAACACTCTACGCAGGATTCTACCAAAGATAAAACTAGATGAGGATGTACCCCTTCCCCCTGCTCTATTGGAAGACCTCGAAGTCACCTCCGAAGACTTTGAAGAAGCCCTTCGAAGAGCTGAACCCTCTGCCATGCGTGAGGTATACTTGGAAATCCCCAAGGTATCCTGGGCTGATGTTGGAGGGCTCGAAGATGTAAAAGGCGAGCTTCGCGAAGCAGTGGAGTGGCCCCTGAAATACCCTGAGAAATTCGATAAAGTAGGTGTCAGACCTCCAAAGGGGATACTTCTCATAGGACCACCAGGATGTGGTAAAACACTACTAGCTAAGGCTACGGCTACAGAAAGTGAGGCAAACTTCATCGCTATCCGTGGACCTGAAATCTTTAGTAAATGGGTTGGCGAGTCTGAGAAAGCAATTCGTAAGATTTTCCGTAAAGCACGGCAAGTGGCACCAAGCATAGTTTTCTTTGATGAATTAGATAGCCTTGCGCCTAAGCGTGGGCTATGGCAGGGCAGTCACGTTTACGAGTCTACTGTAAACCAATTACTCGCGGAATTAGATGGAATGGAAGAGCTTCGCAACGTCGTTGTCATTGGTGCTACGAACAGACCCGAAATCATCGACCAAGCGCTGCTTCGACCTGGTCGATTTGACATAATCATTCTGGTACCTCCACCGGATAAGCAGGCCCGTCTAGAGGTTCTCCGAGTTCACACCCGTGACATGCCTTTAGACAAGGATGTCGACTTGGACAAAATCGCTAAAGAGACTGAAGAATACTCTGGTGCTGACCTTGCAAACCTCGTTCGCGAAGCAGGTATGGCAGCAATTCGCACCGAGAAAACCTTGACCAAGGTAAGAGCAAAGCACTTTGAAGCAGCTCTTGGAAAAATCCGTCCAAGCATCACATCTGAAATGATGAAGGCATATCAAGAAATGATCTCGAAGATGTCCACCCAACGAGATGCCATCGAAACCACTCCAAGCCCTTATACGTAGAATTCCCGAGACCGGCTTGTTTTGAGCCGGTCCACCCATCTTTTTTCGACGCGCTTCTGCTGTTCTGTGGTTATATAAAGTTTATAAAGACAGACCTCTCTTATGGAGTCAGCCTTTTAAATGATTTAAAAAGCTTATAAGCGCATCGAGAAGTAACGCGCCACCTGGAGGACCTCCCATGCCACAGCGGCCGAAATACAAAATTGAGAATGTTGTAGCGTCGGTTGAAGTCGACGCAAAAATCGACTTGAACCTACTAGCTCGAAAACAGAGAGACGCCGAATACAATCCAGAGCAGTTCCCTGGGTTGATGCTCCGAGTAAAGAATCCAAAGGCCACAATCCTTGTATTCAATTCGGGTCGGATGGTCATCACTGGGCTCCGTAGGGAAAGCGAGGCGGAACGGGCTGTTGAAACAGTTATCGAAAAAATCCGAGCAGCTGGTATTACTGTCTCAGGTGTACCAAAGATAACAATACAGAACATCGTAGCAAGCGGGGATCTCCACAGCCGTGTTGATCTAGATATGGCGCAGATGTCCCTCGAGAGATGCCTCTACGAACCTGAGGTATTTCCAGGTCTTATTTACAGAATGAGGGACCCAAAGGCAGTCTTTCTAATTTTCAGTAGTGGCAGGATAGTCTGTGCAGGCACCAACAAAGAGTCAATAACTCGGAAAGCAATCTTCCTCTTAGCCAAGCATATGAGGTCACTGGGTCTCATAGAGTAGAAGCACCAATTGCCCTACCGTGTGGGGCGGCAAGACTGAACAACTTCAACATCATCTAAAAACCAACCCTTTGCCTGCAGCCTAATAACAACTGATTCACATGAAATAGTTGCCACTAGGGAATCGCTGAACACGCTATCTGGTCCCAAGACTGAGTTCGCTATTCCTTAGGGTCCTCAGAGACAACTATCTGACCCTTTGGAGTGAAGCAGGCTAGCTCGAACTCGGTAGTGAATTCGATGGCCTTTGCAGGACAATGGGCTTCACAAGTACCACAGAAAATGCACCGACTAAGGTCAAACTCTGGTTTCTTCTTGGTCTTAGTCTTGGTCGATGGAATCATTTCAATGGCGGCGGCGGGGCAGTCTTTCTTACACAGACTGCAGCCTCTGCATTTCTCAATGTCATGCTTCATCTTACCCCGCACACGCTCTGGCCTGACTGCCGGCTCGAAGGGGTAGCGGATAGTAGCGGTCTTGCGGCTTAGAACCGTCCTAAGAACTTCTCCTTGCATTGCACCTGGTCGTGGCATATTAAATCCATCCAATTATTGTTAGTATTTGTGGCCATAGCGCTACTAGGACCAGCATTAGAAGGCTGAAGGGAATCACCCATTTCCAGCTAGTTCGTACCACTTGGTCAATTCGCCAGCGGGCGACCAACGCTTTCATATTGGACAATAGAAGTACAATGAAAGTCGTTTTTAGCAAGAACCAGAAGGTGTAGTAGAGGACTGTTGGGATGTTGTAGAGGAGATATGGGAGCCCCAGTGGAATAGTTAGGAAGAACAGTGGTGTGCTACCGATGACAGTTGCGTAGTCAAGGCCTGTGAGAGCAACTAGGAGCATCTCGGGTCCAAGAGGGCCTCCAAGGAAGACGGCGCTGGCTAATCCTGCTCCCAGCAGGACCTCAAGGTTGTTTGCTAGGCGGAAGAAGGCGAATTTCTTACCAGAGTACTCAGTTTCCCAGCCTGCCACAATCTCTGTCTCGGCGATGGGTGTATCGAAGGGAAGGCGCTCGGCTTCAGCTTGAACAGCAATCAGAAAGACAACAAAGAGACCCATGAAGGGCAGACAGAATATGAGGGGGATTCCAAGAGTCATCTGATAGATAACGACCCCAGAAAGGCTTAGACTACCAGCAACTATACCCGCTGCAAAAAGGGCGAGTAGAAGGGGAATCTCATAGGCAAGCATCTGAATGACGCCACGAACCGCCCCGGTAAAACCGAACCGGTTAGATGAGGCCCAACCCGCCAGGAAAAGAGTCATCGAAAAAATCGTGCTCATGAAACCAATAATCAGAAGGTCACCTTCAAAGAACAGGACCCCAGTGACACCCATAATAGGTACCAGCATCAAGGTCAAGAAGGGAATGGTCAACGCAAGGATTGGGGTCATAGTGAACCCAATCTTATCAGCGGCAGCAGGTGTCACGTCCTCCTTCGCCATCAACTTAACAAAGTCAGCGAAGGGCTGCAGGATTCCCCGCCATCCAGTGTGGATGGGACCTAAGCGGTGTTGCTGGTCAGCATAGAATTTGCGGTCCACCCACTCAAGATAGAAGGAATAGAACATCAGGAATAGGATTCCTGGGAAAATAAGAACCATCAGGATAAACGTAATCAGATCAAGCACTGTTGCGCACTTCCTTAGAGATACAACTATGCTGAACTTCTTCTAAAAAAAGCTTTTACCTCGGTCAAAAAAAGGCGCTAACTGACTTGGAGAAGCACCGAACCTTGAAAATAACCATAATTGAAGCCAAGCCTTATGTGCCAGAATTGAGTAATTAAGAACCTATGAGCTTCGTAGAAGCGGCTGCGAAGATCGCCTATGAGAGATTGTGTAAACCCTTTTTGAAGAGGCTAGAGGACCCCCCAGCCGCTCAAGAGGAGTGCCTGCTGAAAATCCTGAAACGATGCAAAGGAACGGTTTTCGGCAAGCGTCACGGCTTTGCTGACATTAAAACAATCGAGGAATACCAGCGCAGGGTGCCAGTCAGCACCTATGAAGACATGGAGCCCTACATTGCCCGATGTATGAAGGGAGAGCAAAATATCCTGTTCCCTGACAGAATTATGTATTTCGTACAATCTTCCGGAACCACAGCGGACAGAAAGTATTATCCTCTAGGCGAATATCGTGCAAGGCAGCACGGGAGTGAAATAATCAGGAGGAGACTCTTCTACACAGTACATGGAAATTATTATGATTTAGGAGACGGTGCAACCGTTACTCTACACGAGCCACCATTATCAGGAGATAAGTGCGGCATCTATGATGTGATAAATGGAACACATGTCGCAACAATGGAACTGCAGACACAGCGCTTTGGAGGCTCTAGAGCAGTAGAAGATAGACTAACCATCCCGCCCCCTGAAGTCATTGCACTACGCGATTGGGAAGAGAAAACCTATCTCGCCGCGCGCCATGCGGTCGCAGCCGATGTCCGGAGAATTATCGGGGTGTCCTCCCTCATGTCCTCATTTCTCAGAAAAATCAGCCTCCACTTCTATGATAGGCTAATGGCAGACCCAGAACTGGATAATAGGACCAAGAACAGGCTCCAGCGAGTATCCAAGAACGGAGTCATCAATCTCAGTGAACTGTGGCCCAACTTCACCATCTTTTGTGGCGGCGGGGTATCCATCACCCCTTACAGACGAATCATCCGCAACCTCTTGGGAGATATCGAAATCTGGAACATATACGGGGCAATCGAAGCAACAATGGGGGACCAACTCTACCCTAACGGAGGAATCGTACCAGCAATTGACCTAACCTTCCTCGAATTCCAACCAGAAGGCAAAGATACCGAGCCTGTACCACTCAGCGACGTCAAAATCAACACACCCTACCGAGTCCTAGTCACAAACCACGCCGGCTTCTACCGCTACGAACTCGGCGACATAGTCACTCTTGCCGCCCTGGACCCCCCCGAATACGGAGAAATCACACGACTAAAAACACTAGTCAACATCGTCGGCGAACGAACACGAGAGGAAATGCTCCTCCGTGCCCTCGACCACGCCTGCGAGAAACAGCACACCACCTACACCGAATTCGCCCTACTACCAGAGGTCACCACAACGATCACCCGCTACCAACTATTCATCGAATTCACCCAAATCCCCACCGACCTCGAAAAACTCGCCAACGACATCGACACCCACCTAAGAAGCCTCGGCATCTACTACGACTACTTCCGACAAAACGGCACCCTCTCACCCCCCCACATAGTACCCGTCAAACCAGGAGGCTTCCAAACCCTACTACAAAAACTCGGAAAAGACCCCCTACACAGCAAAGTCCCCCGCATCCTAACCCCCCAAACCAGCCAACTAATCCCACAATCCACTGCCTAACAAACGAGTGAGAAACAACTCACCCAAACAGGTCAAGACAACCAGCTAACGACGCCACGCCTTCTCAGCAAACCGCCGCTCACGACTCTCCGCACTAAACTTCTCCCAACTAATCTCTTCACGACGACCACGAGCATCAGTAAGGATAGCCCTATCAGTCCACGAAAAACAGGAGAATAGAAGAATCCAGCCAATTTAATTCGTTACGAATGCTCACTTTCCGTGTCTTCACGTATCCTCTCTAAGGCTCTTGTTGCTGCCCGTCGAACCGACTCGTTTTCATCCTTTGACGCTATAACTATTCGCGCAATTACCTGTTCATCTCGAGTTCTACATAGGGCTGCTTCAACAAAAGAACCGAACTCTTCGTCTTCACGTACTAGGTCAAAAAGCGCCTCTACTAGTTCAACACTAATAGTGAAGGTCTTGCCTACATATTCGATAATCTCAAAGCTGGCAGGAGTATCACGTTCTCTCATCCCCAGCTCGAATGCTACTAGTTCACGGATGCGAAGATTTGAACCTGCTAAGCAACGAATTAGATGGGGCAGCAGCCTCTCAAACCCAATATCCACAGGAAAATACTCATCAAGGGGTTTCTCTTCAGAAAGCGTAATCTTAACTAGAAACCCGATCAGACGCTTCTCCAGATTTTTGTCTTTGATTTCCCGTTTCTTGACAATCAAGGAGAGGATGTTTATTATTGCTGACCGACGACTTGGACTCTCCCAGGTTAGGCTGCTTCCTTCAGCAACATCTAGGAGCGCTTCTGCTGCAGGTTCACCGATAGACACCAGTCCATCTATTATTATATTCTCAGCCATTTGTGAACTGTATTCAACGGCTTCATATACCCGGTCCAGCACTTCGATGAGAGTGTCAATCGCCGGTACGCCAATGCTGACCAGCGCGCGTACCGCCTCGTCTCGAGTTTGGCGACCGAGACGGGCATCCTGAGGTTCAAAACGTCTATGCGACACTACAAGGGGCGTATCCACCGCCCTCGCCAAAGCATCGATGGCAGCTTCCCCTAAAAGCGAGGCTTCTTCCCACTTATGCGCTGCGACATACCACAACGCGCGCTCCGCATCTCCTTTTGGCTTCCACCCCAACCGATGCAGCGCTGTAGCCGCTTTCAATCGAGTGCCTTCATCCCGGCTTTGCAAGGAGGGTCTAATCAGTTCCACAGCCCGTTTATCACCGATTAATCCCATCACTTCTATCAAGACGGTTTTTAGAACCCGACTCTCCGTATTCTTGAAGGCTTCGAGAAGTAAATCAACATCATCCCCACGCGCGGCACTCAAAATATCCACCACAAAAGCAACACGTGTCCCCTCCATCACTGCCCTGAGGGTAGCTCTCACAGCAGGAGACCCAAACGACTTGAACACCTCCACCGCCCAACGCCGCTCCTCCTCCCCTGAAAACTCAGGGTCCTCCTCCCCATACGGGTACCCCCGTACACTCGGCGCCTCCCAAGAGATCAACACTAAAAACGAATCCACCGCAGCGTCCACGCCCCCCTCAATCATCCCCAACGCATCCACAACACTATCCAGAACACCCCCAGACCGGCCAATCTCCTTCAACGCTTCAACAAGCACCTCGACCGCCTGACCTGTACCCAACTCCCCCAACGCCCGAGCCGCCGCCCCACGCACCACCAAGTCATCCCGGAAACACAGCGCCCGACCCAAACCCCTGTAATCCTTCGACGCCTTCAACGCACCCACATCAGGAGACTCCCGAGAACTCATACAATCACCCCAACCACTACCCTACCACCCGATAAAAGAATTCTGCCCAACCAGAGCGACAGCTACCCCACAAAGAGGAAAGGAGCAAGGGCAACAAC
>JAEOTB010000006.1 GCA_016840065.1 Candidatus Hermodarchaeota archaeon
CGCCATTGTTTGATGGCTTCTTGTCGCTGGATTTCCCATGCTTGCTCTATTTTGTCCCAGTTAATTCCTTCTCCTATTGGGTCGCCGTTCTGTGCCCAGATGAGGCGTTCGATGATTTGCTCAGTGAAATCTGCTTCTGCCCAGAAATCAATACGAACAGTGTGGTTGGATGGGTAAAACGCGCCCCACCCCATTTGTCGTGTTTGGAACTTCATCAGAACTGGAAGATTTGGTGCTAGAAGGAATGTCTTATTACGAATGAGGGTGTAACACATCTGTGTTTCAGGGTCGAGGGTTCGTAGAAACTGTTCTGTTGCATCAATTAGGCAGTTACTCCAAAAACCACTCCACATAGAGCGGTATCGCTGACTGATATACCGTGGCTGGGTGTAGAGGGTCAGCTGGGGCAACTTGTAGATACCCAGTTTCTCTGCTTGCGACTCAATTTTTGTACATGATGTGTAATCAAGTTTCATTGCTAGCAACCATTCCGTAAGCGCTACTCCTTGATAGTGACTCGAAGGTTTAAACTTTGACTCAAGCAGAGTTTTGGTGGAAATTAGGGTATAATTCTGGTAGAATATTGGATGATGTTTTAATAGCCAGATTGTGAAGGGGTTGAGTAGTCTATTGGAGTCGATGTTTATGGACAGGCGTCTGAAAGCCCTCCTCATCGTAGTCCCTGTGATTTGTGCAGGAATCTTTGGAGCTTGGCTTTTCATATCATTAAACACCCAGCAAGGTTCAATGGTTCATGAAAATTTTGTTCATTATGTCAGGGGGAACACCGACTACGGTATCAATGATTTCATCGACAACAGCGATGGCACCATCACCGATAATGCCACGGGGCTAATGTGGTCCCAGGCAGATAGCGGTGAGGGTCTTAACTGGCAAGAAACTTTAGCTTGGGTTCAACAGAGGAACACGGAGACTTACCTTGGTTACAGTGATTGGCGGCTACCCAACGCTAAGGAACTCCAGAGCATCGTCGATTACACCCGATCCCCCTCCACGACTAGTTCTGCAGCGATTGACCCGCTTTTCAGTGTGACACCCATCACAGACGAGGCTGGAGATACGAACTATCCCTTTTTCTGGACCAGCACAACCCACTTGGATGGGCCACCTGAAACCGGTTATGCTGTCTACCTCTCCTTTGGGGAGGCTCTAGGGTACATGCCATCACCGACAGGGGTTTATGAGTGGGTGGATATTCACGGTGCGGGAGCCCAACGTAGCGACCCGAAAAGTGGCGACCCCGCAGATTATCCCACTGGACATGGGCCACAGGGTGATGCTATCCGGATCTATAATTATGTCCGGTTGGTGCGTACAGAGAAAGCAGCATACAACTATGTCGTGGTGGACACCGGGCAAGATGCCTGCTATAGCAACACAGTCGCAATAACAGCTCCCTCCCCTGGTAGCGCCTTTTACGGACAGGATGCACAATACGACGGAGTTCAGCCCTCCTATCTGGATAACGGTGACGGAACAATCACGGACCTGAACACTGGACTGATGTGGCAGAAGACACCTGGCGATAAGGCCACCTATGATGAAGCAGTAGCTGCGGCTGACACATTCACACTAGCTGGTTATGATGACTGGCGTCTACCAACCATTAAGGAACTCTACTCGCTAATCGATTTCACCGGCGTCACTGGTATGAGTGCAGCTGAAAGTACACCCTACATTGATACAGTATACTTCGATTTCGAGTACGGAGATGAAAGTGCTGGGGAGCGGTTCATCGACTCCCAGTACTGGTCCAGCACCGAGTACGTCGGCGGCACTCAAGTGTTCGGAGTAAATTTCGCTGATGGACGCATAAAGGGATATTAAGGCTTGAATTCCTGACGATGTAAAAGCAACCAGTAATTATTTAGAACCTCAGCGAACAAAAGCCATACAAATATTCTACTTGTAAACACTGAACATTTTGGTGACTAGCTTTGAAAGTTGAGGATGTTAAACAGGTAGCTGTGCTGGGTTCGGGTCTGATGGGACATGGCATTGCCCAAACCTTTGCCACAGCTGGCTACAAGACAACCATGATTGATATCAAAGAGGAATTCGTCGAAGCAGGGCTTGGGAAGATTAAGTGGAGCCTCGGAAAACTCCTTGAGAAGTCTCGCATCACTCAGGTAGTATACGATGCTGCCCTAGCGAACCTCACTACAACCACAGATCGTGCGGCTGGAGTAAAGGATGCGGACCTCATTGTAGAGGCGATTCCAGAGATAATGGATTTGAAACAGAAGGTCTTTGCTGGTCTAGAGAAGGAAGCTCCTTCCCATGCAATTCTCGCTACAAACACTAGCTCTCTCCCAATCTCGGAGATAGCAGAAGCAACAGAGCACCCCGAGAAGGTTGTTGGGATGCACTTCTTCTCACCAGTTGTGCGAATGGATATAGTGGAAATCATCAAGGGTGACAAGACTACTGATAATGTCGCACAGCTCATCTTTGAGCTCACCCAGAAAATAGGGAAAGAACCTGTTATTTGCAACAAGGACATCCCCGGCTTCATCGCCAACGGCATCATGATGTTCCCCCTCAACTTCGTGGGCCAACTAATCGATATGGGCAAATTCACGACTGAAGAAATCGACTCTGCCATGCACTTTAACTTGGGTATGCGAATGGCAGTTTTTGGTCTAATAGACTTTGTCGGGCTCGACGTAACCTATAACATACTGAAATTCATGGCGACGCGTATCAAAGGAATGACCCTGGCAAAGTGCCTTGAGGACAGAGTGCAACGCGGCGACCTCGGAGTGAAGACAGGTAAAGGCTTCTATGAGTACCCCACTGGGCGCTGGGCAGTTCCCTCCTCCTGGTCCATGGACCTTGTAGGGAAATTTGACCCACAATTCGTAACAAGTGTAGCCATTAACCGAGCGGCTGCGCTGGTCGACGATGATGTCGCTTCTCCAGCTGATATTGATAAGACTCTCAAGCTGGGCTTCAACCTTCCACTAGGTATGCTAGAGATTGCGGATTCACTGGGTATTGACTCGGTTGTTGAGAAACTAGAACAGGTCGCAAAGGAGTACGACCAATTCTACACACCCCACCCCTATCTCCGCAAGATGGTCAAGGAAGGAAAGCTTGGCCGCAAATCTGGTGAAGGCTTCTTCAAGTACTAGCCCTACCTCACATCAACTGGTCAATGTCATTTCGTCTTTGTAGCTTCTTCGACGCGGTCCAGCCACTCGCTGACAAGTGCATTGAAGAGTGTCTCCTGTTCTATCTGCAGATTATGTCCCGCCCGGTCTAAAATAGCAAAAGTGCCACGGGGATATAACTCGATTAGCTTCATCGCGTCTTGGTATCCAACAAACCAGTCCTGACGGCCCAATAAAATCAGTGTGGGGCCTTTGAAGCCGCCATCTAGGTCATCGACATCAAATGAAAATGGATAACCATCCCCCCTTATTACATCGGTAAAGGAGCTGTCAACGATTTTGTGGCCTGAAAGAATCTCGTCACGAGTTCGCTCCCAGACTCTCTGAGATTCGACTGTGTTAAAGGACTGAAAGAATTCAGCTTCAGAGGCATCAAGGCTAGAAATAAGCTCAGGGTCCTCCACTATTTTAACAGGAGGCGGGACCCTCCGTAACTCATCCTTTGCAACTATTAATGGACAAATCAGGAGCTGCCCATCCACACTCTCTGGACACCGGTAGATAACTCCTCTGGAAAGATAGCCACCATATGATTCTCCGGCTACCACAATTCGTTGTTTTGGGACAACCGCGTCAATGAATTCCAAGACGATATCGAGCATCTGGTCAGAGTTGGTTATCCAGTCCTCGCCAGGTGTTTGACCCATACCTGGCAGATCAAAGTATATTCTCTGCCATCCACTTCGATTCTTGAAGACAGGCTCCATGCATCCCAGCATCATGCGATGGTCTAGCGTAAACCCGTGGAGCATGATGAGGGGTCGTCCCTTACCTTTTAGTCTATAATAGATAGTCGTGTTTTCGAGCTGGCATTTCATTTGGTAGCCATCCAGTTCATCCTTCAGCTCCCAATGTTTCCTAACTATCATAAATCTAGCTATGGGTGCTCCAGACGCCTCTTTTATTTAGAATCGAAGAAATAGGTGATGAGCTGGTAGTATTGGGTTAGGGCTGCCTTGCCTTTCTCTGTTGTTCTGAACTCAAAGATTCCCGCTGTGGGTTCGCTGAGCTGTTCAAGGAGCCCTCCCTGTGTGAGAACACTGAGGGCTTCCTTGGCGGCTGCAGTATTGAGGCCGATTTTACGCACGAGCCAGCTTTGGGTGCGGGGAGTTCGAAGGCAGGCTTCAAGTAGTGCAGACCATATCTCGAACTTGTCTCGGCGGGGCGACTTGTAGCTTGTACGTTTGGGGGAGGCTGAATCAGTCGGCATCAGGACCTCCATCCTGTATCACTAGCGCTTTGCCCG
The DNA here is from genome assembly GCA_016840065.1 of Candidatus Hermodarchaeota archaeon. Classification (GTDB taxonomy): domain Archaea; phylum Asgardarchaeota; class Hermodarchaeia; order Hermodarchaeales; family Hermodarchaeaceae; genus YT-063. The sequence continues at coordinate 4,441 of JAEOTB010000006.1, forward strand.
ATAGTCGATTCGAGGTCCGCTTGCCATGTGATAAGCGCCTCGTAGAGCTTTAGCCAGCGATGTATATATTTCCTCCAGCGGAAGTACATCCAAAACCAGACAACAACATACCCAATATTGAACCACAGAAAGGGGATAACAGGAGTCAGAAGGAGGCGAGGTATGACATATGGGCGTCTAATGAAGAAGCTACCAAAGCTGAAGAAAAGAATCGCAAAAACCATTACTCCAATTATAGGCATAATTCTGAGGGTTCGGAAGATTCTATGAATTCGCTGCTGTTCCTCTTCTTTAGTACTAGGACTCGCTGTTTCCCTAGGTAGAAGAACGGGGAAGAGGAGATTGATGTAGGTCGTGAAATCCTCTGCGGCTTGTGAGGTGTTAACATCTCTCTTTGCATTATCCAAGAAGCGCTTCGCCGACTGCATGTATGTAAAGAATGATTTCCATCCAAACCAAAGAACAATAATAATGATTGGCATTGTGATCCATACTGGAGTAGTAATTCGGAGGAACCACTCAAAGGATTCTGCGATAGCCGCTGAGAAGAGGATCACCCAAAGAATCCAGAGGGGAGCTAATAGAATTGATGCAAAGAAATTCAACACGAAAAGCCGGTGACTCCGATACAGCTGTGGCAGCAGCTCTTTTTGGCTGCTTAGTAATCCGTTTGGACTAGCCTCTATATCTGTAAATGTAGTCACCAACCTTTGGACAACCTTCATTCTTGATGCATAATCTGTTGTTCATAATCAATCACTGAAGTAGTGAGGGGCTCAGTTGAATATAAGGAACTGTGGATTAATTCTCCATAGGCGTAGTCGATTCGTCTCAATTTAACATTAGGTTTTAAGTCCATATGTAGATTCGAGAGCTAGAGTGTGCGAATTATAATGTTAAAAGAGATTCTTGGAGTATTGTTCGATTTCGGGGGCACCCTCCTCGATTACACTCCCTGTATCAGCCTAGTCTTTTCAAGGGTAGCGAAACTACTCGGTATCGAGATGTCCTCCGATGACCCGCGGATCCAAGAGGGAATACGACGGCAACAAACCGCATTCATAGCGTTGAAGGTTCCAGACGCCAAGTTAACGAGAGACCACATGCACTCCTTGAATCGTCATATACTGGACGCTATGGGCATTGACTATGAGCGAATTCCCAAAGATAAGCTGATGAAAATCATCAACGATGAATTTGATAGGAGTTTTGAATTAGGAGAAAATTTCGAGTTGTACCCAGGCACCCAGGAAACCCTTGAAAGGCTCCACTCCACAGGTCTCAGGATTGGTCTGCTATCCAATTGCCCCGCATGGCTAGGAACATCCAGGAGGAGAGTGATGGAGAAACTTGGTATCTTCAAGTACTTTGATGCCATAATTCTTTCAGGCGAAGTAGGTGTTAGTAAACCTGAAAGAGAGGTTTTCGAGATTGCCTTTAGAGCGCTTGACATCGAAAATCCCCAACAAGTCATACATGTGGGCGACAGCCCCTATTCAGATGTTTATGGGGCAGAAAACGCTGGATTAATACCTGTGCTTTTCGACCCGCAAGGCTTGCACTCAATCGAAGGTGTTACTACCATCAGGAAAATGCCTGACCTCCTTAACTATCTCAACTACCGAATTGATTAGTGCGCTCCAAAGTGAGCGACCAAGGTCTGCTGGTGTGTTGTTATCCTCCAACGCTATAGTTACATGACTTCGACTTTTTGTGTTCAGTGTCTTGGGGCGTGTTATTTAGAATCTCCGTATCCAAGAACCTGCTAATGGGAAGAAGGGTAATTGTGGATGCGATTCGAATTATATTGTCTTTATCCTGCCTACCCTGTATTAGTGCTTCAGCAGCTGATTCACTAAATTCTCTGAGTATCTCAGCAGCTCGCCATCGAACTTGGCATTCACTGTCTCCTAGTAATTGAACCAGGGATCTTATTACCGATTCTTCTCTGAATAAACCAAGGACCTCTGCTGCTTTCATTCGAACAACACTGGATTTAGCCTTCAGGGCTTTCATGATGGTGGGCACGGCTCTCGAATCAGCAATTTTCCCAAGAGCTTCTAGTACTTCTACTTGGGTTTCCTCGTCTTCATCCTGTAATCTTTTAATGAAGTATTCTAGGGCTAGCGTTCCTGATGCTTCCAACTCGGCCCATTGTCCCATTTTAAATAGATACTGAATTCTTTCGGGAATGTTTAGAGGGCTACAACCCAGCTTGTGAAGGACCTGTGTGACTGCTTTTCGAATGCTACTGCCTTCATCCCTTATAGTATCGATTAGTGGCTTTACAAGACGAATATTGCTAACTGTGCCCAACATTCTTGCAGCTGAACTTCGAACTGGAAAATGGGTGTCCAAGTCGTGAACTAATTGTTCTACTACATGTACTGCGCATCTGAGGAGTGTAGTTTTCATTGTCGATATCCAACTATATTATTAGAAGGAACGATATTAACACTTTTCGGAATGGTTTTTCATCTTTTCTACAGGTGTGTTCTTATCTGAAAGCATAGAAGAAACAGACGCTTGCCAAGAGGAAGAATACGTGTCCGAGTAACCCCAGAACAGGTAATGTGATGCCAAGCAAGTTAAACACACTGTAGTACGCAATGCCCACAGTTACGAGTAATAAAGCAATGGACAGGGCGAGTGCCTTCTGATATTTCGCGTGCGAGCGCTTAACCGATCTGAGGGTGCGAATGAAGTAGAACGTGGCAATCGCCATCAACGAGACAGGGATTAGTAACAGACCGATTATACCCCAGATTGACATCGCGAACCCGAGCGTGTCTTGGGCAGCCATATAGTTCACCGAGTCGTTGGGAAGAGTGAGGATGATTCCAATTACTCCCGCAGCCACAATTGGCCCCGCAACCTGTAACTGTGAGACATAATGTTCACCTTTGAAGATTAGGATACCCGTAAGCGCCCCAATTACGGCGGCAATTATCGCGCCGGAAGCTGAGATATCACGGAAGATGTTGAACACAACAGGGTAGAAGGGAACAAGGGGCAAGATGTAGATTAGCCCTTCAAAGAACAGATAGACTCCAAAGGTAATCATCGCTAAGGCAGTGAGTCGGTTTAGGAAGTTCTTCGAATCCTTTCGGAACACAACGACGGCTACAAAATCTAGGACTACCGCATCTATTAGAAATATCAAGCCTATTAGAGGTCCCGGAACAGAAGCAGGAACAGTCATCAATCTCCTAATGAGGGAAACTTTGCTTTAAGGTTTCTAGGTCACATTGCTAACGTTTTTATCGAGATTATGATGATTTGCATTGAGGATACAATCATGTCCAAAACTGTTGATGTACTTCTCGCCGCCTTTGAACACGAGGCAAAGCAGGCGCGCGTCGTAATCGCCACCATTCAAGATACCGACATGGAGTACTCGCCACAAGAAGGAATGCGGACCCTAGGTGAGCTAGCCAATCACCTAGCACAAATCCCTCTTCTAGACCCTGCTATGTATGCACAGGAAATCCCAGATGTAGAACACGCTAGGGCACGGGAGAAAGAACTGCACCGTAAAGACCTAGACGGCATCCTAACAGTGTTTGACGAGGGTGTCCAAGCCGTAAAACAACGATTTACTGGAATGACGGACAAGGAGTTCTTTGCTAAAACTCTCAAACCCTTCTACGAGAAAACGGAAAAAAACTGGGCCTACTATTTGCCCGAATTCATCAGTCACATTGCCATGCATAAGATGCAGCTATTCATGTATCTGAAGCTAGCTGGCGTCAAGGTCGATATGATGACCTACTATGGCGTTACTCCTAAGGAGTAACTGGTTCTTCCGGTGTGAAGCGGTAAACATCGCATAAGTAATAGGGTTTGAACCCGATGCGGGAATACAAGTTGTAGCCGAGCTGGGATGATTGCAAGGTGCTAATTTCGTACCCGCGCTCGCAGGCATCCTGAAGGGCAACGAGAGTTGTAGCCGTGCCTATGCCTTTTCCTCGATGTTCTGGTTGGGTATCAATCCAATAAAGGCCTGCAACACCGACTAGGTAGGCTACCTTAGAAACACCTACAACACCACCATCAAGCAACGCTAGAAATACTCTGATATCACTCTGCTCTCTAGCGAGGGCGGGTATTAGCATATCATACATTGATTGTACTGCTGGCTCAGGATAACTTCGGTTCGTAAGATACGCAAACCATTGATCCAAGTCTTCAACAGTTTTGACTTGCCTGATCTGGATTCCTGACTTGTTAAGCGCGTCAGGTAGTAGGGCGTGGTCCAACTCTCGTAAATCAAGTGCCATTGCAGGAAAACTCCACTCCTCCTTGATGAGCCCTTCCTCCAATATCAGGTCGCCCAGGTTTTTCGGTGATGAAGATGAACCAATCCACCAAAGAAAGGGCACGCCTCGTTCTTTGAAATATCTAACTACTTCAGCGACTTTTTGTTTAGCGTTTCGGGTCGTGAACCTCGCCCACATTACGCCATTCTTCACTGCTACTGGAACGCTGGTGTAGAACCTAAAGATTTGGTGCTCTTCAATGACTTCAACTTGTCGCCAGTAGGTTTTGATGTATCGTGCAAAATTCGCCTCAATTGCAGTCTTGACAATTGGTTCCGCATGATTCCTGAGTATCTCTTCTTCAGACATCTGTAGAACCTCCTATACTCGGATGGATAAATTTAGGTTATCGAATCACCTGAAGGCATAGAAAAAGAAGGCGCTTGCGGCAATATAGAAGGCCTGTCCGAGAATGCTTAGAGTTGGTGAGGGAAATCCCATCACAGCAATGACGGTGTAGTAAGCGATTCCGATGGTTACCAGAATCAGAGCGATGGGAAGCGCGATTGCTTTCCGGTACTTTTTGTGCGAGCGATCAATTCCCTGGAGGGTTCTTAGATAGCAGAAGGTTGCCAGCACCATCATTGAAACAGGAATAATGAACAAACCTATCCCAGCCCAGATAGTACCCGTAAAACCAATGGTGTCTGTCGCGACGTTATAATCCACATATTCGTTCGGAATCGTGAGTACTAAAGCAATTATCTCTAGAGCGATAAACGGAATAACTACGCGTATCCGGGCTACGTAGTGTTCACCTTTCAAGAGGATGATACCTGACAAGGCACCGAGTATTGATGCGGTAATCGCTCCACTGACAGCCACGTCGCGGAAGATGTTGAACAGGTAGAGATAAGGAATCACTGGCAGTGTGTAAATCAAGCCGCCTAAGAGCATGTAGCTTCCAAAGGCGACCATTGCAACTGCCACTACTTGGTTGAGTAGATTTCTGGGGTCCTTTCGTAGGACCAAGATGGCGACGGCGATTATGAGTATCGCGTCGAACAAGAAGATTAGTCCAATAATGGGTCCTGGTGCAGTCATCATCTTATACCTCTATTGGGTCGCTTTTAGGTTTTGGGCTAGTTTTGTTTCAGGTTTCTTAGTCTTTGGTGGGGATGAGAAACCTTTTAAGCGTAATTCGTAATAACATTACATAAGGTGGGATTATGAGCGAAACAATACTCGAACAACTCGGAGTACAAGAACGCCTTAGAATGGTAACCTCCCTTGTAGACGCCCGGGTCCCCCTCCTCCTTCTAGGACCTGCTGGCAGCGGTAAAAGCTACCTCGGCATGATGGTCATGAAGGGTTTTAGCCACAAACACCTCGGTAATGCACCCATCCGCCGACTCGGCGAGCTAGACGACCAAACAATGCAATCAGGAAATATTCGTGCACTCTACATCGCAGGATCATCCAACGTAACCCGGCTAGATGTCTTGGGTGGTCGAACCCTCGAAGGAGGTAGCTACACCAGAAGACCCGGTGTTCTTCAACTAATGATGGAGCAAGGTGGTATAGTCTTTCTCGACGAGGTGTCCAGCCTTCCACCCCAGTTCAATATTCTCTTAAACGAGATTGTCGACCGAGTCATCAATCGGGACTGCCATGCCAACTTTTACATGTTTTTCGCAGCGAACCCTGGAACCTATCTCGGTGCAAACGAGTTACCAGACTCCACGGCTGAACGATTAGTAACACTCTGGTTTGATTACTATCAGTTCGAGGATGAGGTACGAATCGTCAAACATATGCTCCAACGGAGCTTCCCAGCATCCTCAGAGATCTACAATCCACCAGAGGGATTTGATGCCTTTGTCCGATTCACCACAGGATTGATTCGCCGCATGCGGCGCAGCATTTCTGGCGAACAGGAGATTCCCCTTAGCGTTCGAAGCATCTCAATGCTAGCAACCACCGCCCTAAGGCTAGGCGCGATAGCACCTGGCTCAGGAACCACTAGCCCACAGGGAACAGTGGAGGCACTAGGTGTTTACCAGAAACTACAAGGAAAACTACCAAAATCCATGACTGAAGGCCTCAAATCAACCGATTTAGATAACCTCGCCAAATACATGACCGCTCGAGGCATTGACTGGTCCATCATCCGAAAATCCATCGATTCTCTCGGTATCATACAACGAGTGCGGGGATCAAGCTTCTATGAGGCTTTCATGTCGGTGGTTCCAACTTGACCTGGCGAGGTGGGAAATTGGATAGTCTCCGCTCTGAAATAAGGCGTGAACTCAAACGGCTCATAGCCAAGAGACGAAAACGAGAGCCGTCAAAGCCACCTGTGCCACGAAAGGATATTACACAATTTGAAGATGGCGAAGTCCCGCCATCTTATTATCCTAAGGAACTCCCCGGTAGGTGTGATCGAAGTCCTCCCGATATGACCGATGAATCATTTACAAATGAAATCGAGCAAGCCGCCAAGCTTCAAGGCTGGGCACGGGAATCACGAAAAGAGGGGACGTTGCTTGATGATATCCTGAAGGCTGCAGAGAAAAGGGGTCACAAACTGATTAAGCCGCAACCGTCGTCTCCCTCTCCTTTTGGGTGTCGAACACGCTGCCAAGAACATGATCGCCCCCTCCGCTATGACTATGAGAATCTTCTCTGGCGCCACGATGACGACGGGAGCACCTGTGACCAGTTAGATGTGCTTCCTCAACCAGAAGGGCAGCTCACCGTGTCATTAACGGAGTTTCATCTTCGCGATTTACTCCTCACAAATGTGTCAGTAGCTGATGTAATCCGGCTCGCAAAGGAATGGCTAACACAATTTCAATCGGAGGGAACCTTACAATTTCAATCAGGGGAATCCTTGGGTCAGAACTGGGCCTTGATCCTGTTGGCAGCATCGCTGGCTCCTGATGTGTCAATAGATTATGAATCCGCAGGTGGAATGTTGAAACGGAATATCAAGGAAATCATCAGAAAATTGGTCATAGCTGCTGCCGTAGACATTCTCAACGATTACAAGCAACTCAAGCTTCCATCACCAAGTGGTAGACCGCTTAGTTTCGTTTCAGAAAGGATGGCTGAACGAATACTAGGGCTGTGGCGGCATGTCGAAGCACGACTTCAGAAACAGCGTCCCGGAGGAGGTCAGACGGGAAGAACAACTAGTCCTAGTAGGAGCCCCTCATTACAGGCGGAGTTACGCGGTGAACTTCTCAGACATCCACTATTTCAGAAACGGAAGGGGCTAATTCAATTTCATGAAGACGGCGTACCTCAACAGTTTCTAGCAGATATCAAACACTTCATGGAGGAGGGGCGAATCGACAGAGACCAGCTAGTAAAGGAAGCGCTTGGCGATGAACAAACCCTCGTAGATCTCTTTGAATCACTCAAGAAAGAGGGACAGAAGCAACTCGAACTAATCTTTCAGAAAGCCCAACAACAAGAAGTTCTCAACGCGATGCTCCGAAGACTCCTCCTCATGGATGACAGTCCCTCCCTTGACCGCTTACTCGGGTATGTTGGCATCATTGGAATATCAATTAAACGCAAAGTTGCAGGGCTGACCGGATTCTCCACCGAACTCCTCAGCCTAGACAACCTTAGAATTGCGAGGTGGGTTGCATGGACAATAAGAGGTATCTGGCCAGCCCTAAAGAACATGCGGCAGCTGGCCCTTCCGTGGATCGAAAAATCACCATAAGAGAAGTGCAGAAATCAGATACAAGGCAAGTTATTCCTCTCCACGACTCATTACAGGTTCTTTATCAGAAACTGCTGGGTTACAGACATACATCACACCCTGGTCCTCCACCAGTTCCTAGCCAGGTAGCAGGAAGACGGCGACGAATGACTGCTGAGGAGTTCCGAAAGGAATTCACAATCGATCACCAATTCAATGTTCTTGGACTCCCCGTACTCTTAACAAAGGAGCAAAGCAATGGCTCTCTGGGCTGGACTGACGGAAAGGTTCTCTACATCTCAGTCCCCGCATTCAGCGAGATGATGGCCAAAAGTAATTTCACCAAGGAAGAAATGCAGACCCTCCTCAATGCCATAACTTACCATGAATCTGGTCATGTCCTTCTCTCCGATTTCGTCCTCTGGAAGCTCTTCAATGAGGTAATCAGGGCTGATTACCCTGAAGGGTGGCCACTGGTACGGTTTCTCGCAAACCTGCTGGAGGACATCCGTATCGAATTCTACATGGGAATTGAATACCCGGGTCTGGCTCCCGCATTTCGAAAGGCTAGCAAACTACTCGCCCAGGTCCCGGTACTCGAGGGGGAAGAAAATTTCATTACATCACTTATGAAGGTGCTATTCCTCACTCTACGATTCGGCTTGTGGAATGGCGATTTTGAAACAGCGGCAAGAGAGTGTGCCCATGAGTATCGCCACTTCATCACTGAGGTCCTTGACGCTGAAGGCATCATGATTCTCACCTATGCCATTCGAGGGCAAGATTCCCGCTCTGCTATTTTCGGAGCTATGCTGTTCTTTGAAAAGTTACTCAAGGTTTCCGAGCGCTTCTTTGAACCCGAAACCCTCGAAGAGGTATTGAAGAATATCACACCGAGTACCACAATCGTAGTTGATAGACACGCACTCAAGAAGCTTGAGGAACAGCTGCCACCAGATGCCTTCGCAGAACTCATGCAGCAGCTCAAAGAAATCTACGGCGACAGCTTTGGAGAAGATGACGGAGAGAGCAGCTTCAGCTCCAGAGGTGCAGGAGAGGGTGGACTTGATGTGGTCACTGAATTAGAGGACTTTGTCTTCTACCAAGATACTAGGAACCATTACAAACATGAAATCGCGCAGCTAAGAAAGCAATTTGAGCGGCTCGCTAGAGTCTGGGAAGAAGACCGCCGACGCTGGGGCACACCACTCGAGGAGGAACTCCCCCAAGCCTATATGTGGAGCCTAACCAGGGATATCCCCTCTCCCCGGATTTTCGAAGGCTACAAGCTCCACAAGCCCCCAATGGATATCATCCTCCTTATTGATCAAAGCGGCAGCATGAGTGGAGCCCCTGGAATTCTTGCGATGCGTGCTGCAGTGGTCATCGCAGAAACCGTTGCCCCTATCCTCGGCGAAAACATCACTCTCAGCGTCTATAGCTTTGGTGACAAGATTCGCCAGGTGAAAGCTCCCCAAGAAGCTATTCATCAGGGACGCTACTTCCCTAAACCTAGCGGAGGAACATCAATATTCAAATCAATCGACAGCACAGTGAACCTCATCCATTCCCACATGAATCCACGGGCCAAAAAACTCCTGATTGTTTTCACTGATTCTTATAACTATGATAATCCACGGGGGGCCCAAGTCGTGGCTAAAGCGAAGACCCTGATGGCTCCCTTGCTCTTAACAGCCTTTTCCACGGTCCCAGAACCTGACAAAGCCTTCACCCAACATTTGGACATGTTCAAATCTCTCGCGTCAATCGAGGAGCTACCAGAAGCCTTCTCCACTTTTCTCCGCGGGCTCCTAGAAAACCTAAGCCGAACACCCATCACCTAGATAGTCCCTATTTGACCCAGTTAGTTTTTCCATTCGATCTTATCTTTGACAGCCTAGTTTAATAAGGTGAGAGGATTATCGGGGCTAATTCGCCCGAGGTTGTGTACTTGCGAGCTAAAGTCCAGATTGGCATGGCATCTTTCCAATTTATGGTAAATAGCCGACGGGCAATTTTCTATACTTTCTTGACTTTGTTTATGTTTGAGGTGCTTGGAGCTAGCTTCATCGAAATTAGTCTAGTCATAACGTTGCCAATGCTAATCAGCAGCGCCATGCAAGCTTTGGTCTGGGGGCGCTTGTCCGACCGTATCAAACGTCGCCGCCTTCTAATTGTCGTTGGTGAAGTCTTCGCGGGGTTTGGCTATCTCGTTATCTGGACCTCGATATCTATCTGGGTGATTATCATCGGATTATCACTCATCGAAGCGGTGTGGTCAATGAGTAACACAGGATGGTCTGCACTTTTCGCTGATCTCACTGACCCCAAAGAGAGGTCCACCCTTAATGGGCGTATCAATGGACTCGGGGTCATTGGACGAATCGTTGGTATCACCGCGGTCGGTGCTATCTATGACCTTCCTACACCTGGGGCAGGCTTTCCCTTTGTTTTCCCTATCGCGTCTGCTATTATGTTTGGAAGTGTTTTGGTATTAATCGCTTTAGTCCCTGAATCTAAAGTAGTGCCCTCTATCAAAGACCTGGAGGGGACGCCAAAGATACGGAGAGGATTGAGGGGGCTATTCAAAAGCTATCCTCCCGGCTTCTTAATCTTCCTTGGCTGCTGGGCTTTCATCGCTGTTGGGTGGGTGTGCTATATGTCGCTCTTCACTGTGTATCTTCGAATTGGACTTAACCTGACATCGATGGAGATCAGTTTGGTACGGAATCTCAACTCTGGTGTTGGCCTTGTTGCGGCCCCTGTGGCAGGATTCCTTGGGGACCGTTTGGGACGTAAATTCGTCATTCTTGAAGCCCTTATAATTCAAGTAGCGGTTACGGCTCTGTATCCCTTTGCTACTACCCTAGTTCCGATGCTTGTCGTTAATACGCTTGGAGGCATTACTCGCCCTGCCCTCCACACAGTAGGCTATGCTCTTGCTGCTGATCTTATCCCTGAGGATCAGCGTGGTCGCCTCTTCGGCGCGTACAATGCAGCTTGGACCCTTTCCTTCGGGGCTTCACCAACTGTTGTTGGATCCTTCTATGCGACTTGGAGAGAGGGTGCCTATCTGGCTGGTGGATTCTCTCAGGATTCTGCGGAACTTCAAGCTATTATCGATGTCTTCTTACTCTCCACTGTACTTGTAATTGGTGGTGCCTTAATTTTCACTGCTGCTGTTAGAGAACCTAGAAGAAACCGAGAAGTGGTCGACCCACAGCTGGCTAGTAGATGAGAATAGGATTAACGGCTGGCTAGGGCAAAGCCGATGAAGAGGAGAAAGGTGCTGCCCAAGGCAATAAGAATCGCGATGAACTGGATGTACGTTGGGAACAAGATCGAGAAATAGTACATCGTCATCAAGTAACTATAGTAGGCTAGGAATAGGGCGTCGAGGATAATGAAGAGGAAAAGGGATTCATCGCTGAAAGAGCGCCGGGTTGCTGTTAGTACTATGCTTGCTGAAGCGAATATTAAGAGTAGGGCAAGGTGTGCGTAGAAAAAGGTGGAAAGATTTGCGTCGACGTCTTGTCCATAGAAAAGAAAAATTAAGACGACTAGGGAGGCAAAAATAGTGAATAGTAAAGATCGCACTATTGACCATCGACTCTTTTCGGGTTTTGAGCCAGAGGAAAGGCTCTCATACTCGGGCGCTGAGTGTTGTGATAGAAATAATGGAGTTGGTGGGGTCATTGAATCTCCCTCGGCTAAGATGTTTGTAGTTCTGGGCGTTTAAGGTTGTTGGCTGACCCCAAGTTTTTAACTCAAATTTACGGAAAAACAGTTAATTTTATATGGGGGAAGAGACCATTCCCCTTAGGAAACGAAGATGTCACCGCCCACCAAACCACCCAGCAAGTTCATCCCCTCAAACCGCCCAATCCTAGGTCCCGAGGAGATCGCAGCAGTCACCAAAATCCTAGAAAGTGGGATGTTAACCCACAAATCAGGTGCAGGCACCTACGCCCTACAATTCGAAAAAACCTTCGCAGAATTCGTAGGAGTAAAACACGCTATAGCAGTCAACTCAGGAACCGCAGCGCTCCACGCAGCCCTTCTCGCCCTAGACATAAAACCAGGTGATGAAGTTATTGCACCCCCCTTCAGCTTCATCGCCACAACTAATATGATACTCCTCTGCGGGGCAAAACCAGTTTTTGTTGACATTAACCCGGAAAACTTCAACTTGGACCCTGACAAAGTAAAGGACGCAATCACGCCCAAAACCAAAGCAATACTCCCTGTCCACCTCTACGGCCACCCCACTGATATGGATCCTCTCCTCGAACTATCACAAGAACACGACTTTGGTATTGTCGAAGATGCTTGTCAGGCCCATGGAGCCAAACATCGTGGACGTCAGGTGGGCGCAATCGGTGATATTGGGTGTTTCAGCCTATATCCCAGCAAGGTAATCACTACAGGTGAAGGAGGTCTCCTCACCACCAATAATGACAAGTTAGCAAAACGTCTAAGACGCATTCGCACCCATGGTGAAATCCGCCCCTACGAATACGTCATGATGGGCCACAACTACAGGATGCCAGAAATAGAAGCAGCCATTGGTGTGGAGCAGATGAAGCGTCTACCAGGATTCCTTGAAGAACGGAACAAGAACGCTGAATACCTCACCAAACACCTTTCAGATGTAGAGGGAATCATCCTACCACAGGAGGCAGAGTGGGCAACCCACAACTGGTACCTCTACACAATCAGAATACTCCCCCCACACAACCGTGATAGAATTTTGAAAACACTTCACCAAGCCAAAATTGGTGCAGGCGTTTACTACGAGGTTCCTCTCCACCTCACACCAATTTACAGAGAACTCTTCGGATACAAGGAGGGTATGATGCCTGTCTCAGAACAGGCAGTAAAAGAAGTTCTCTCCCTTCCAAATCACCCAGCCTTAACTGAAGCAGAGATCGCATGGATTGTAGAGCAAGTCCGCCAGGCACTAGCGTAGCCGGGAAACCTCACTGGGTCGGTAGGTGACCCGGCTATGCTTCCACCTGGTTTAGCTTGATCTTTCTACAAGAAACTGGAGAAGCTCTTTGATATCCTCTTCCCGGGGATGATTTGGTACTTGGTTGAGTAATAACTGGGCTCGTTCAAGACAATTAATGGCATCCGTCGTGTAGCCAGTTTCTTTTTGATGGACTGCTGCGCATTTGAAAAGCAGTTCGATTGCCATTGAAGCGTTATCAAGGGTGATTGTATGTTCAATGGCTTGCTCTAATGCGTTTGCAATGATGAGCCAGATTTCCCTGTCTTTATTACGAACCGAAGCAAAAGCATTCGCAGCGGCTAAGAAACTATCCCTCGCTTCTGCTATTCGTTCAGCCGCATCATGGATTCGTGCAATATGCAGATGGCTATGAGCCGCTTGGAGCGGCGCTTCTGCCGAAGTGAAACCTGCAGCTGCATGCTCCCAGAGAGTAAGAATTTGTTCAGTTGTTCCCTCTTTCTCAATAACTGCATAGGCCTTTTCGAATTCCCAATAGGCGCGGTGCATCTCGCCCTGCCTGACGAATTCCTCTGCGGCAATCATGTATTCCTCTACCTGTCGGCGCAAAGATTCGTAATCTGACATCATGCTCACCTCGTGGCTTTTTCGTACCCGTCCTCCATCATCAAATCTTATAGGTTCAATCCCCTTTCTCCTGTTTTAAGGTTGCTGTATAGATTTAATGAGTAAGGAATAAAGGGAGTTTGATATATTGATGGGTGTGTCAGAGAGAGGTGTCAAAGCGTGAGAATCTGGTTTGATGTTCTAACTCCAAAGCAAGCTCTGTTCTGTCATGCGTTAGCAAAGCGGTTCGAAGCAAAAGGCTACGAAATAGTCTACACGACTAGGAAGTACAATGAAGTTCTAGGGAAACTTAAGCTTCTGGGGCTAGATGCTGCGATAATCGGCCGCCACGGAGGTGCTAACAGATACGATAAGCTCAAGGCAAGTGCTGAAAGAGTAGTGAAACTAGCTGATTATGTACACCATAAAATCAGACCAGATGTTGGCTTTGCCTTTGCTTCTCCTGAGAGTGCCCGAGTCGCATTCGGTCTTGGAATCCCCTATTTCACGGCTAATGACTCACCCCATTCACGTTTCGTAGCACAGCTAACAATCCCCTTTGCGAATCTCCTATTCACTCCATCGTTCATGAAAAGAGCATGGAGAGAGCTAGATGTACCGCTTGAGAAAATGGTCTTCTATAAGGGACTGGACCCTGTAGCATGGCTGCGCGACTTTGTACCAAACCGAGAGGCAATAGCGAAAATCGGTATTAATCCCCATCAAGACTATGTCGTTATCCGACCTGAGGAGGCAAAGGCCTCCTATATCGCTGAAGTTTCAGATGAAAGGCAACCCAGAACAACATTGGTCACTGAGCGTATCTTGCAGACTTTTCCAGATGTACAAATTGTGATGTTGTGTAGATACCCTGATCAACAAAAGGCGATGCGCAGACGCTTTGGTGATAATGTAATAATACCTAGGGAGGTTGTGGATGCGCCGAGTCTGATTGCCCTTTCTGCTCTGCTTGTGGGTGCAGGTGGTACCATGAATCAAGAGGCTGCACTTTTCGGAGTACCAGTGATATCCTGCTATCCTGGTCAGATACTAGAGGTCGAGAAATACCTCATCAAAAAGAAACTGCTTTACCGTATCCCCAATCCTATTCTCGCCGCAGATAAAACCGTTGAAATACTACAGGACCGGCAGCGCTATCAGATGGTGCACCTCCGTCGTGCCAGTGCTCTATTTAGCTCTATGGAAAACCCGGCTGACGTTATTCCCGCACACGTACTAAAATACTTAGATAACATGTGATTCTTCCTAAAGGCTGGCTCAGCCGCAAGGAATTTAATAGAGCCCTTTACAACGAATTAGTGAGGGTTAATCTAATGACTAGTACAAGAGGTCGACTTGGAAAGGGTCCACTAGCACTATTGTGGTTGGCTGTCAGTGTATATCTCCTTACTTCTCCATCCCTTCCTGTTGCATGTTATACTCCCATCCTGGGTCACCAGACCCATTATGATTATGGTTTCATCAATACGGGAGTGAATCTAACAGCGGACGATATCAATTTCTGGACTGGATTATCTCTCTCTGAGAGCAATTATACGATGCGTTGGCATCAACATGTCAACCTAACAATATCTGTTATCTCTACAAGCCCCGCAACAGCAGATTACAGATACAATGTAACAATTCTCAACAACGTTGTCACAATATCGAATACCTCCTGGGAATCAGGGGATGTTATATTAAACGCGTCAGTATCAACCCCCTCACCGACAGTGCTTGACAATGGAACACATCAATATCCCATTGGCAGCGGATTACCTGACTTCTTCCTTGATGACACAACCCTAGCGAGTATCACAATGGGGAACAATGTAATGATAGGCAACAGCCTCTGGGAGACTATCACAAACACTACATTCACTCTAGGGGAAAGCACCGAGGCCTGCTATCAACTACAAAACACTACCACAATAGCAAATACACGTTACGAAACTCGACAAGTCATCGACCAAGATGTTGGAATTTATTACTCAAACAATGAAACCAGAATCCTCAGCTATGGAGCGCTCCAAGGAATCATTACATACTATTACAGAGTGGTCGCAACAAACATTCCACTGTTTCCTCCCCCCAATCCACTAATAACCATCTTGATTATAGTCCTAATTGCTGTAATTATCATTACCGTGATAATATTGCTTTGGCACTATATATCCCGTAGACGTAGACGCGTCCAGCTTCCCCCTCAACCTGAACCCAGCTAGGCCAAATGAGGGTGTGCTAATTCCAGGGCATAGGATGAGTTAACAGACCGGTGAAAAGCGTTTTATGTTATCTAATACCTAAAGAGTGCGAGATTCACCAATGATCCACTATATCTACATGTTTCATAGAAGCGGACTCAATCTGACTAGTGTTAAGTTAAGCGAGCGGGATATGAAGATTAGTCCTGACCTGGTATCCGGATTCCTGTCAGCGCTACGTATGTTCGGACAGGACCTTCTTTCTGATGACATAACATCTATTGAAACAGGTAGTTTCCAGTTCGCATGGGACGAGTCCAATCCTATTCTCTGTGTAGCACTTATGGACCGAGAAGACGATGAAGTGGCAGTGCTCGCAGTTCTAAAGACATTGAACGCTCTTTTCCTAGAAAGATTCAAACAGAATCTGCAACGGTGGACTGGTGAAGTCGCTTCATTCAGGGCGTTTGATTCAGTGGTGCGGGAGGTCGTTCAAGATTATCTACCCAGTTTCGAGGAAACTCCTGGGGGAGAAAGAATACAACCTGCTGTACTACAACTCTGGGGTTTGTTTGGTACGGGACTTGATATCATAGTCTATGGTTTAGTGGCTAGTGTGCCTATTTTGGTAATCGGACATAAAGCACATAACCAACGAGTCATCAATGCTCTCCGAACGTTACAAAAACGTAGGATACCAGTAATGTTTTTCGATGATGCTAGTGCCGCGCTCCAGGTGCTTCGTGACCAATCCTCATCCCTTTCCTTCATACTGAGCCTCCCGCCCAGAGCATATCAATCCACCTTCGAGAAGGAGTCACAAGAAGATCTCACCTACGTCGGTATCTTTGTTGAAATGGAAAAGGTCACCGCCGTCGGCTTTTCACCTACCTCGCTTGGAATTGCTACAACAATCGAAAAGGCAACTGACTCTACCACCAAAGAGGAGGGGCAGCTCATTGCAGAGAGCGCGTTTCAAATCTTTCGTAATCGAGTCAATGAAGTAGGCCAATTACTCTCCATCAATCCTAACCTTCCAGACAACGAGGCAGCAAAACTACTTCGGTTGAACCAAGAAGAATATAAAATCTTAAAAGACCTCGCCCAACGGGGAGGGCACATTCAAGGTGCCAGAAGAACAACCAAGTGAGAAAGAAGAGAGAATACCTCCTGATCTCGCTATCGCATTACGAGACCTCCCTGAACGCTTCTTTGAGCTTATGACTTCAGGCAGCAGGTTGGCAAAACAAGGGGAGATATCAGAAGCATTGAACCAATTCATGGAGGCTCGGAGAGAAGGTGCTCGCGTTCTGAGGAAACTCCTTGAAATCCCCAAGACCAGCAGTGAAATTCAGTGGCAGGTACTAACACTGCTTTGGGCCTTTAAACTAGTAAAGAGCCTTTTCTTCTGGGCTTTAGCAGGTGCTGAAACTTCCGAGTCAGAGGAACATCGAAGAAACTTCCTACTTGCTGCTGCTGGTGTCCAGCTTGTTGGAAAGGATATTGCTTCTTCCTTTTCGGAGCTTCACCTGCACCTAAAGAGTCATGACAGGGAACTCCTCTATCTATTGAATGAAGCAGTCAACAATTATCAGGAACGCCAACGTTTACTTGAACACCTGTTAAAGGAGCTGGGAATCAGTTTTTCCACGCTTTTCGGTGAATCTTGATTAAACCCTGTTAAAATAGGTTAAGGCGCCATTTCAAGGGATTCAGGCAAAGGCTTTTTACCTAAAACTCCTACAATAAACGGAATAAACCACGCGGTTGGAGGTAAAAAATTGGCCGATTTTATTGTAAAGAAAGCAGTATCTGATTGGGCTCATAGACAAAAACCAAAACTAAGTGTTTCAAGCGAGACCTACAAGACAATCAATAAACAAGTTGAAGCTATACTAAAAGCAGCAGCTGCAAGAACAGAAGCAAATAAGAGAAAGACAATAATGCCCCATGATATCTGAAATAGAGTCTGACCATGAGCAGGCTCTATTCTCCTATTTTTTTCAGGAATCATCAGTTCAACGTAAACTGAGTATTGCACGGTATGCATATTTACGTAGAATGAGGTAGAGGGAAATAATGGTGCTTACTGCTCCAGTGAGAATAGAAGAGAAGAAGAGGACCGCGGTTGCTAAACTAAGAGGGCTTGTCAAACGATAGGCGTGAAACTGGAGTGCAGCCAAGATGGCTAATGCAATCGGGGACGCAATCGGTGAAGCCAGAACTACGGCTGCCGCGCAAATAATCAACACACCAAACAGGACAACTAACCCAGTCAATAGAGGTATCGCAAAAGGATCAAGCCCGATTCCAGAGGGCAAGAAAAGTTGATTGATAGTGTCTGCTGTATTGATAAGAAGAACCATCAGTAATGAAGCTGTGGCGGTACACAGAAGCGATGACACAAACCAACGGAGCCAAGAAGGGTGGCTCTGATTTATACCAAAAACCTCCAAGAACTGGGCGTTGAAATGGAGAAAACCTTCCAGGCGTCGACTAAGAAGTATAATGAAAGATGAACTAGTAAAGAGAAGAGTAGTGATAATCATTAGCAAGAAACGGACAGCTAATTCCATTATTTCGAACCTGCCTATGCGTCAATTCTGCAGGTATTAGTACCTAAAAGGTTGCTGGACATTTATTGATAAACTTCCACTCCTTTTAAAAGGCAAAATGAGTAATACTAAAACACGAAACGCGGACTGGAGATAATCGGTTTGTCAACAACATTAGAATCGCTTAACGAAGCTCTTGAGGAACTCAACGAAACAGGTAGAGTCAGTGCAAGCCTAGTCGCTACTAGTGAGGGTTTTGTCATTGCCTCGGTCGTGAGAGAAGAAGTCGATGAGACTGTCGCAGCTGCTATGAGTAGCTTCGTGCATAACGCGGCTCAGCGTGCTCGAGAGGAGATGAAACTAGGTGAGATCCGTGATATTACGATTCGATGCGTAGAGGGTATACTTGTCTGTAAGGGAATCATACTGAGCGATGGTCGTCAGGTGGTCCTTGCTGCGTTAGTTGCTCCAGATACTAGGTTTTTCATGCGTGCCGTTAATAACGCGGTCCGCAAGATACAAGAACTGCTTCGCAATTTGTACGTTTAATAGTAACATTTCTGGATCGGGAATCCTTGGATACGGATAAACTAGCTGTATTTACTGACGCTTCTCATATCCTTGCTCTTCTAAATGTTATCAAAGGAGAGTCTATCATCGATTTCTCTCAGCTCCCTGAAACCATCCGAAACCCAGATTTCCTATCTGCTCTAGAGGATTCTGGTCTTGTACAACCACTCGATAAACAAAGACTACAAATCCCTAAAACCGCAAAGGCACAACTAGCTCTACGAGCCATCGAGCTAGGACAGCCCCAGCGACCAGTGCTCAGCACGCTCAGCTGGTGGGAATTCGAGGAATTTATCGCTACCGTTCTTCATCGACACGACTTTACAGTAATTCATGGGTTCCGATTTAAATCGAGGCGTCGCTTCGAAATCGACGTAATAGCTGCCAAAAAGCCCACAATATTCTGCATTGACTGTAAGCAATATGGCATACGCTCTAGCAAAGCATCTCCCCTCCGGACAGCGGTTGAAGACCAGCTACAACGAGTAGAAGCATTGGCAGCCAACTTTGCAGCCCAGCAGGTGAAACTACAATGCCTCGGTTGGCGAACAGCGAATCTTTACCCTCTACTTGTAACAATGCTTCACGAAGACATCCTCTGGCACAATCAGGTTCCCGTGGTTCCTGCCGCTCAACTCAATACATTCCTTCTTTCCTTCCCTGAGTACTCGGATCGTTTACATATTGTCAATCCATCGGCAGGGCGTCAACAAACCCTCTGATACAAACAATGCGCAATCTTTAATGAAAGAATAGAACTACCTCTATAACGCATCATATTTTCCACAAATGGTGAAATAAGAAATGGCTGAACGACATATTGAAGAATTAGCTAATCAGATGGGACGCTTATACGACCTCTTCTATTCTCGGATTTACGATGTCCTCGGAAGGATATACCAGGAGCTTCGCGAGATTCGCTCAACGCTGAGTGATATTAACAGTAACATAAGAGATATTTCGCGTTAATCTGAGCTCGATATTAGCAGCGTACTGAGCATCCACGTGATTTGAGGATTTGAATCCATTTCTCAATAGGTGACGGAAGCGTCGACAATGGATTCTTCCTTAGACCTAGATGAGTAAGCTTGGTTAGCATAACTACACTATTGGGAAGAGTGGATAACTTGTTTTCACTCAACGATAATACTTCAAGGGTTGCTGCTAGGTTACCAATACTTTCGGGAAGAGAGGTCAATTGGTTTTTGTGTAGGGCCAGTCTCTTGAGCTTAGGCAGGGCTCCTATTTCTTCAGGAATGGACTCTAATTTGTTGATGTAAGCGGCAAGGTCCCACAGGTTACTGAGTTGTCCAATGCTCTCTGGGAGACTTTCAAGTTCTACATTCATCAGCCCAAGTCGCTTCAACGATTGCAGCTTCCCGATACTCTCTGCAAGATAGCGCAGAGGATTCCTGGACAAATCAAATCGCCAGAGTCTGGGTAAGTCACCGATGCTATCAGGGAGTGTACTGATTTGATTGTTGAATACGTCTAGATTTCCAAGGTACCCGAGATTACCTATGCTCTCTGGGAGTGTTGTAAGCTTGTTGTCACGCAAATACAACTTTTCTAGATACTCAAGGCTCCCAATGGTTGTAGGGAGGGTCTGTAGTTCCTTGCGACAAATGCTCAAGCCTGTTACGTGTTGATCTTTGTGAATGAAGCCTGATTTGTAGAAGGCGATTCCTTGATTGGGAATCGGTTCACCGATTAGCTCTTCAAGTTCTTGAAGGACCCTTACCTCTTGTTTGTCAAGGGTTACTCCCTGATAGATGGGCATTTCGTTCACTTCGCAGGAAGTAGTCTGTTATCATGTTAAAAGTGAATTCTTTGGGGAATGCTTCAGGGTTTTCACTTTAGTTACTTTTATGTAACAAGTTGAAATTTAGGAAACATATCTTGTTGTTGATTGAAGATGTCTGAACCCAGAGAATCTCCTGTGTTGCCCAAAATCAGAGTAGAAATCGTCAACATTCTTGGTGGGGGTGAATGCTCTCGTGGTCATCAGGTTGGTGATGTCTTCCAGTATCCTCGGGACCGTGGAAAGATGTGTCCATCGGCGCTCCAAGTACTGCATCCTTACCTGATGATTCTAACCTTTGGTGGTTCCAATATCTACAGACCTGAGGATCCCAATTCATTCTCTGTGAGTTGTCCTGATTCAACTCACCCTGTTGTTTACAAGCTCACTCGAATGCCTGAATAGGGTGGAGTATTTGACAACAACTGGCTAGGGTGTAAACCAGCGTTTTGCTTGGTCTATTGCTACCTCCACTGATTCAGGAACTTCTTCAAAGACCTCAGTCGGGTTCTGGCGAATGGAAAAGATAGCCAGCTCTTTGATAACGTGACCGAACGCCCTTCCCTTCTCAGTAAGATGATACTCCACTAGGATGGGCGTTTTACTCTTAATGACCTTATCAATGAGCTCCGCCTCCATCAGCTCTCTCAGCCTGAGCGAAAGGGTTTTGGTGCTCAATAGGGGATTCGCCTTCAGGAAATCTGAAAATCGGCTTTTTCCTTGGAAGATATCACGGAGGATGTTGACAGCCCATTTCCTCCCAACCTTATGCAGTGTGACTTCTACTGGGCAGCGCTTGATGAGTCTGAGTGTCTCCATTTTTGCAACCATATTACCATCTGGTTACAAACCCTTTAAATGTTACATAAAGTAACAATATTACCTCGAGTAACAATTCCTATTGGGTGAAAAAAGTGCAGAAAATAATTCACACCTCTACGCGTTTGAAGTGTGGGAGGAAAAGGGCTTTCGAGATGTTTACTAACAACGCGCTTCTCGCTTCTTGGTTGACCAATCTCGCAGATGTCGAACCGAGAGTAGGAGGAAAATACGAGTTGTTCTGGGTTCCTGAAGAAAAGGAGAATAATAGCACAATTGGCTGCAAGATAACCGCCATGGAGCCTAGCAAGCTGCTGGCCTTTGAATGGAAAGGTCCAATATTCTACAAAGAGTTCATGAACAAATCCGATCCCTTGACCCATGTAGTCGTCATGTTTCTGGATTGTACTGAACAAGAAGAGTGCACTGAAGTCCATCTCCTGCATTCCGGTTGGCGGCAAGGAGATAATTGGGAGGAGGCGCGGATGTATTTCGTGAAAGCCTGGGCTAAAGCCTTCAAGGACCTCAAACAACTAGTCGAAACAAGTGCCGCATCATAGCGTCCACCTACACTTCACTCGATTGAAGTCAAATCTGTCGGTGCATCATTACAGTTTCGAAATGATTGTTCGAGCGAAGGCCCGAGCATTGTGTAGATCCTTAGAGTCGGGACGGCTTCTAACTTCTGACAGGTAAGACCGATATTGTTCCTCGGAAGAAATTACCTTGGTACGAATAAACTCTTCAATAGGCGGCGAAGGGGCGCCCATGCAGTGAAAATACCCCTGAAACTCAATCTGCTTCTCCTGACATGGTGTCTCAAAGGATGCAATGCATTTACCGGCCCAGCGTTGGTATATTTCTTCTCCTCCCTCGTATTCATCTGGAGCGTAAGTAGCGTGGGTGAAGAAACCAGCTAGCTTGAACCCAGGCGACTTTGGGGCTGCCTTAAGGAATTTCCTAACGGGCGGTGCCAGATCCGAGCCATGGCACGGTGCACCGAGGAACACTAGCTCATAATCCCTCAGGTCATCGGCGGTTATCTCACTGATTTTACACAACCGCACATCGTGCCCGTCTGCTGCTTCATCGTGAATCGCTTGAGCAACCTTCTCAGTATTCCCTGTTTCACTATAATAAGCGACGATGATTCTCATAAGACCGAATTAGGGGATGTTGTTTTAAACTTAAGGAATCAGGTTTGAGTTCAGATCAATGCCTAGTTTTAATTCGTATTTAGGCTGGTGCTGAGGTGTAAGTCAATCTCCTGTAACTCCTTTGGAGTGAGAGGATTCCTGTGATTGGCTTATTCGGGTTACAGGACGCCATCAACTCTAGTGAAACAAGTCAATGTCTATCCTGCTTAATCAGTCTGAGTTAAGGTCAGATCAATCTGCTGCACCCAAGCTCTCAAACATGCTTGGTGTAACTCACACCCATCAGCGCCATCGCATCCAAAGAAGTCACCAAACTCGCTGCATTGGGGGACCGTACTCGATTGACCGAATCGCCTAGTCTGGGTATGTGACGGTTTTAACAAAGCTTCAGACATTTTAGCACTCACTCCTTTCAAAACCCGCTTCTTTGTAACGTAGCAGCCAGTGGTGCAGCTCTAGGTTATACTGCATCCACGCTTGCAAACAGGAATGTTGTAGTTCACAGCTCGGGAGGTTCTCACAAAAGAAAACCTCGCCATGGTCACTACATTCGGTTTGATTTGGGGCTCGCTCTCTCACAACTTCAGTCATTTCTTAATCACTCCTTTCGATTAAACTAGCTTCGGAACACCGCCATGCCTACTAATAGCACAATTTAGAATCCAGAGGAAATCTTCCAGTAACTCTAACAGAAGATTCAGGTTCATGTGAGCTTGCGAAGCTTTCAGAGAGCCACTTTCATTGATAATTAGATGCCCCTCTTTGATTAGGAACTCATGTACCTGCCGGAGATCCTTAAACGCAGTATCCAGTCGAGAGATGGCATGTTTTGTAACCCTTTTTTCACCGATTCCTCGACCAGGGCGTCGCCGGGGGCTCATTTTTGATAATCCCAGCTCCCCGACTTGTGGAAGGGAGCGGATTTTTTCGCTTTTTTCAGTCATTCATTCTTTCACCTTTCTTTCATTCTTTTTCTGAGCTGACGACAGTATCGAGCAGAGACTCCTCCGCCTCTTCAGGTAGGGAACCATCAAAGGATCTTGATTGGACATAACCAAAGATGGTCGGAAGGTATTCTCGATACCAGATCCACTGATTCGTTGTTGTATTGAAGCGGCACCTACCCAGCACTGAGGAGACAATGAAGTCTTTTGAGCCGGTTCCATAGAACACCGAAGCATCGAATTCCTCTTGGTCAAGCAAGAGGCGGCTAAGTTCTTCTCCCACCTCTTGGGCCTTTCCTGAAGGTAACCCGAAGGCTACGATGCAACCTGGATTCGGGGTGGTAAAGACTGCTCCTCCAGCCATCGGCGCCTCCTTGCATCCAGCCAGGAAGTTCTCAACGACACTTCTGTCACCCTCGATCATCACAAAGACGGATTCGTTCAAACCCAACTGGAAGAGGCTATTCTCAGGGCGCTCGAAAACTACCTTCTCTTCGAAGAGTTTTCGCTGCTTCTCTTGCACTAGCTGAACTGGTTGCCCCAGCTGCTTCGCTATTGTCTCTACAGGGACTTCTGGTGAGATTTGGCTCAGGATACCAAGGTCTACCGCATCCAATTCTGCGGCTTCGACGTAAGGTTCACTGTACTTGTAAATGTAGGGCTTTGGTAGAACTTCGCCGTATCCCTGGTCAATGAGTACCTCTTTGAGGTATTTTGCCCAGGCAAGCCATCTAAACCGTTCCCCGATTGGTGTATCAGCCTTGTGGGCTAGGTAGCTTTGTAGGTTGTAGCTCTGGAAGGTTCCTTCTAGCTGATAGAACCCGAAATGGCTCAGGTGACCGAGACTCGTCAATTCTTGGTAAAATTCTCTTAGTCGCCTGAGTCTGAGCCTTGGGAGGTTGTATGAGATTAGATAGGGTGCGTTTGCGCCGCTGAAACGATGAATCTTTCTTAAGTAAGGGCAGAGTTCTACGTAATCATCTATGCGACTACCAGAGTCAGGGTAAGCTAGAACCATAACATGAGACAGTCGAATCTTTGGAAAGTTAATTCTGTAGTATTTCGAGTAGTAGAGTTTCTCTCTAAGGGCTTTCAGATAACCATTCAAACTGCCTGCAGATAAGGCGCTGACTGATTGGAGTTCTTCGAGGCTAGCGTTTGGATGTTCTTGCAAAAGGTGGATTACCTTAAGTTCCTGTTCAGTTAGCGGAGAAGCGTAATTAAACATAAAATCTGCAATCAGATCTATGTATTCGATACTGGTCAGTGTTCTCTTTGATGTATTCAGTTCATCGAGGTATGGGAGCAGAATCTGGAGAAATGTTCCCTGAGTTGTACGATTGAACATTGTCAGCGAAAGGCATGCATGATAGATTATATCACCAAAGTAACGTCTGGGGGAAACCGCCTGCCATACTTTGATAAGCCGTTCGCGTTGCGCTTCATCGAAGTGGATATAGGCACAGAGGAGGCCTAGGTCAGCGCTTTCAGGAATCGGTTGGATCGCGGGGGGGAGCAGTGCAGTGTACAGTTCACGGTAGAGAATCGCATCCAATAGGACTGGTCGGTCAAGAACCTGCCGAGCTAGAGCTAGATTGTTACCCTCCCAGTGACCACAGAATTTGGGAGAGGAGAGTGAGCACTCTTCGAAGAAGACAATCTTCTTTGGCATAGGTGGAGTTCGGCCTGTGAGTTCGGCTATTGCTAGCTGAACCTCTTTCAGCCGCTTCCTTAGCTTGTGTTTTCGTGGTCGGCTCGAAGCCGGTTGTTGCATCGTTTCCATTTTCAATGTCGTCCGCATCATTAGTCGCCAAGCGAATCGCCCCCGAATCGCTTGGAGGTTGAGTCCGAAGAAGGGGTCAAGTGGCTGAAGGGTATATAAACACAACTTATGATATTTTTTGGGGTCTTAAAATGCTCTAAAACCTGTTTTAACACCGAAAATAACTGGAAAATCTTCTAAGAAGAAGTAATTACCCATTATCATCAGAAAGGGGCATGGAGAATCCCTTAAAACATGATTTCTCGCGTGTTTTTGACTCAGTGATTGGGAAAAATTTGATGAGGAAAATTTAGTTGAGCATAATTATGTCGAGCCAACTTTTTCCCTCCAAGTAGAACATATTAATGATGGAGACACTGAAACTGGTTTAGGAAGTGAGTTGAATTGAGTAGGTATATCGACAGGCTGCATTGCCCGCATTGCGGTAAAACGCACTCAACGAATCAGTGGCCAGAAAATGGTGACTGGGTACCCTTCTACTATCAAGAAGAGCGTGGGAACTTCAACCTAGAGGTCACCTGCCCGTACTGTGGTAAAGACTGGTATGTAGTGTGGGATCGGGACCCAGGCCCTATCAGAAGAGTGCGGTAAATAATCAGAAAAATTAAGTAATAAACCCCTGTAATGTGAATCAGTGGAAAGAAAGGTGGGTGATTCTTAATGAAATCGAAGTTAGCTGACATTATCCTAGAATATTACAAAGTGAAGATTCTGTTACTTAGAGCAAGCGGTTCGCACTTGTCTGTGGAGGAAATCGAGGAAAATCAGGAACGCTTTTCTCGCGAGGCTTTTGTTTACATCCAACAGGAACAAAAAACACGCAGACTCGATGGTCTTAGGGCGGACGATTCTGAAGAAGTAATACGAGAAATACTCGATGAATTCGTTCAGATCTGGGATTTCCCAGAATGAAAAACTCCGCCGATGAGTAGTAACTGCTGCAAATTCGCCTAATTCCCAACCGATTTGTACGTCGTTTGGGAATGAGGTCCTGGTCCCATCAGAAAAGTGTACCAAACAATCAGTGAATTTTAAAACAAAGCATTTATGAAGTTCACAATATGTGAATAGAAATAAGTGATTCTTGATGTGGCCGTATCCGAAAATCATCAAGTCTGCTTACGAAATAGCAGTTATGTTGTTTACACAAAGCCATCAGGATTTGTCAAAGGATAGGATGGACAATATCATTGAGGAAAACTGGGAACTCTTCTCTCGTTCTGCAAAGAGTTACATTATGGAAACAAATAGAAGTCGCAGACTTGAAGGTCTTGAGACGTTATCTACTGAATCCCAGATACGAGTATTACTGGCGGATTTCGCTCAAATCTATATTTTCGTTACCGAAGGAATTCACTAGAAGCAATATTTTCGTTCGCTAAAATCTGGGGTTTACTGGAGTGAAGAACTCCGTCGATGACTAGTAATTGTTGAGGATTCGCCTATTTGGAACCTCTTCCGAGTTTTTCCTTAAAGGCGCTGGTTCGCGGGGTGTACCTCACAGGTCTGGTTCTTGCAGGTAGAGCACTCCTTAGAGCTATGCGTCCAGAAGCCATGGAAGCGCTCAACGAACTGTTTTACAAATTCTGGATTATTGGTCCAGCTCATTTGTTCCCCTACACCTGATAGGCCTTTCACGGTGAAGTTCGAGCTTCCTTCTAGGACTTCTGCATCGTCAATTATTAGCGCTTTGATGTGTAATATGCTGCAGACGACGATTTCGATTTTGTCGGATAATTTGAGAAGTTTGTTTATCGCTTTTGAGAAGTGGTCACTCTTGCTTCCTAGGGCTTGTGGGTCGTTAGTTAAGAGGCGAACTGAAAAGCCATCCTCGGCTTTTGCGGCAAGCCGCTCTAGCAGATTGACCTCACAGTCATCCTTTCCGACTTTTATGGTTCTAACATCAGAAAGAGTCATCGTCATCAATCTGATGGATTTCTTTGCCCGATTGATCATACCTACTAGGGCTCGAGCGATTTCAATACCTTCGAGCACCTCGTGTGCAACATCTTCTGGGGCAACTGGTTCGGTTTCTACTTTGGGCTCTTCTTCCTCTGGGGGAATGAAAGCTTCCTCGGTTTCGCTTTCAGTCGGGGGAGTGACGGGTTGTTCGGTGTCTGGCTGGGGATCGGGTGTAGTTATCTGTGGTGCAGGATAGAAGCTATCAAGGGCTTCGACAAGTTCCAAAGGTAATGGTTCGCCGTTCCGGAGGACCTTTGTGATTTCAATCATTACTTCTGCGCGTCTAACGGCTATCCTGTGGGCCTTTCCTGAGGAGTGCTTTGCGATTCCGCTGAAGGCTTCAGCAGCTTTAAGAGCTGCCTTGGAGGCTCGTTCAAAATCGCCTTTACTCATGAACTCTCGCACCAGCAGAAGCGCCTCCCTTGCTACTCGACCAAGCCTAGTCAAACTCAACCATGTGCACTCCTAATAATCTAAGAAAGTGTTACACAGATTAATCAGAAGTAAGATGATAATAACTCTTGGTTTTCAGGTTCGATGAACTTTTAGAGCATCACAAGGGCTAGAAAGCCTAGCCCTAACCCAGCGATTAATATGAGTAGGGCTGAGGAGGGCTCGAGGTCAAGAAGGAAGGGAAGAGGTATGACGATCAAGGGTAGACAAAGAGGAAGCAGGCCAAGAGCCCATGAATTCACGATTGGGTGCATAAGGTAGTTCATTGCCAAGTAGACAGCAGCGAAGACATTTACCAAGTAGGCTGCAGTAGCAAACTTCCTCCATAGAATTCGTGGAGGACGAGGTGATTGTCCCTGGAGCATCATCCAAGTCGCCATTCGCTGGGGCGAGGCAACTCCGTTCGTGGGTAGTGATTGGTGTTGTCCATCGCTTTGGAAAGCTGATGACATTAATCTGAGTTGCACTATCCACTTGCGGAACTCTGCTTTTCCTTTAATTGCATGATAAACCTGTTTAGCAACAAAAGCCTCACTTATGAGAATTCCCAATTGAACGATGTCAAGAAGTAGAATGTCAATGATGTTTATCATGTAATTTTCATCCTCCTTCCCTTCCCTGCCCTGATGATTCACCAAGATTGGCGATGAGGCGACGGAGATGCCGTTTATCCGCTCCTAGGAGTACTATATGAATCTCGTCCCCCTGGCGGTTATAGGCTAGTACTGCCTGCTCGTTAGAGAATCGACCTTGTCCCCTATGTGATAATCCGAATCGCCGACTGACTTGGGCTATCCTACTCTCTAGCTGTTCTGAGAAAGGATAGGATTTCACCAATCTCTCTCGGGGGCTAGAACCAGGATAGCCAAGTGTTGAAGGGCTGCTTCCATACTCTGTTAGCCCCGTGATTCTTCCCGAAGGGGATTTGTGTTTTGAACTCCGCTGCCAGCAAATCCCCAAAAGGATTAGACCCACTAGGACAGCGGGAGGCAGAAGAGATATGGTGAGATTCAGAAGAGAATAATTCACTTCGATGAGAGCCTGATCACTGCAGAGTGTCTGCTCCTCTAATTTCAAGTGGACTCTAAGGAGGCGAGAACCGATGTCTGCTGGATTTGAGGGATTATACAATACTGGCACCCTAGCAGATATTGTTTGTTCCGCCATCACAGAAATCTGGCAGCCTCCTTCAAAGTTGTCTCCCTCGACGATTACCTCGAAGGTTCTAGCTCGGCTACCTTGGTTAGTAATATTCACAAGGATTTCGAAGGGCTGCTGTTGGAGAACCTTAGATGGAGGCTCATCGAGATAAATATTGAATGCAGATAAAACCTCCAGTGGATACACCTCAAAGAGTAAGACGAGTTCCGATATTGAAACCGATAGTACTAACGAGTAATTACCTGGTGGAGTTGTGGGAGAAATGTCAAAGTCAAGGCGGAAGAAGTTCAGACCAGGCATTAACAGAAGGTTATCTAGTGACGCTGCTCCCAGGAGGGGCGCTCCAAAGGACAAGTTGACATAAGCAGGTGTCATCCAAGTGGAGTTTATCATACATTGAGCAGCCAGCATTTCACCGGCTAGTTCTGCTTCAACTGCTCCTACACTTCCTACACAAATGGGAATGGGTGAAACACTCAGCTTTGCTCTGAAACCAGAACCACTTTCTGCTAGGATTGAGTAACTCAGGGGCGACTGAATAAACACTTCTAGTGTGGCGACACCCGTTTCGTTGGTCACTAGTTGAGTTGACTCTAAACCTGATAGATCAGAAGTCACGTTCAACTGTACTAGCTCATTAGGGAAGCCAGCCATTGTGAGAAAATCACACATCACAACAAAGATTGTTGTGTGATCACCAACCCTCGGCGGCTTCGTACCTACTCCTAGTAATATCCCCTCTTCCCTGCCATCAACGAGCCATTCAAGACTCGCAGTTGCCATGCTTTGAACGGCATTATCTAGGGGAGTATCAACACCTAGGAAGAGAATGGATGTTTCAGTATCAGGGTCAGCAAAGAACGCCATCGAACACCAAGTATCATTGCCCACCAAACTCAGCATTTGTTCATGTATAGTCACGGCAAAAACGGAAGGGTAGGCTACAAAAGGCTTAGCGACAGGACCACTAAGAAGGTAGGGGCTGGCAATTGCTGGGTGTAAAGAGATAAATCCGTCAACATAGTGCGATTGAGTCCCAATTGATGTGGTTTCCACGCCAGCTAGAATTTCAAGGAGCTGGGCTCCTGATTGTCCTAGAGCTAGAATTGGTATTTGATTCTGTGTTAGTGATGTAGTTAGAGTACTATCTAGGACGAGAGCTGGATCGAGGACTAGGGCAGTGTAGGTACTGGTGTTGTGATCCAGGTAATCGATGACAGTGACATTGGCAACCTCATCAAGAATAGGACTCCAGTTCTCAGCAAAGTCTGGGGGACTTGGGGGTATCTGATATGCTAGTGAAAGAATAAGCGAGATTACCAGTTTTGAAGCGTTACAAAGATTACTGGGATTACAACTACCGATCACATCATTCTTTGTATGCTTATTGGGGTCTGGGTACTGATTCGTTGACAAGGTCAGCGAAGGTATTTCAGAAGTGTGGAATGTCCATTCCGATGTGCTCCATGCAGATCTATGCTCAACATCAGAGAGGCTTTCCACACGTGGTTTCACCATATCCTCCATAGGTATACCCAGTAACACACTAATCTCTTCTAATGGGTCAGTTAAGCTAGTAACATCCTCGTCAGGATAGTGGTAAATCGCCAGTTGTATTGAATCAAATTCCCCTGAATATCCCACTTCATCCACATTCAGGACCATGGCTGTTGAGGAATCGACTCCCAAATTCTCTAGATCCTCTGTGACCATTTGGTTGGAGCCCCAAAGATGGCGAGTGTTGTTTCCTTCTTCGCCCCCTAGAAAGCCGAAGAGAATATTCCACTCCCCAAACATGTCAGGAATCTTTGTGAGGATCCGGAGAGCCTCAAGTAACACAACAACACCCGCGGCGTTATCATTAGCACCAGGTGCCGAAGTAGATGTAAGTCCGAGATAGCTGTATCTCGCTGAATCGACATGACAGGTCACGATTAGACTCGGTTGATTTCCATCTAAATCCCAGGGTGAAATGTAAAGGTTCCGAGTCCAGTAGGGTCGAAGTTCAAATCCGATACCACTCCAAACCTGTCGCATGACAGGGAACCAAACCGACTCTGGGGTTAATCCGAGTTCCACTAATTCGGATTCCAATAGATTAAGGCTGGCATTCCCGCCGCCTTCAAAGGGGTGGCGGCTGTCAAAGCTGGTGAAAGAGTGGAGAAGCCCCATTTGACGCGTCGCGTTTACACGAGCTGAGGTCAGCAGCTGCCAATGGGCCAAGTTTGAAACATTGGTAATATATGCCGCAGATAAGGGAGAAACGGATGGAGATATGGAGGCAGGACAGTTTGGGGCGGCATCTGGAGTCGAATTCAAACCTAGCTCTCTGTCAAGTGCGGGAAAAGAAACACCACTGGAGTGCTGAGCTACTGCTAAGGGAAATAGAAGCAAACCGATGCAGCAGTATGTAAAGAATTCGACTCGTCTCATGGGGCTTATCATATTTCGCCGGAATTTAGTTCGTTTTTATAGGTTACGGTAAGAATTCACCCGCTTGGGGTTTTACTCGGCCTCCTCTGAGGATTCCTCTGAATCACTAGAGCTAGTTGCAGATTCTTCATCCCTTTCACTAACGAGATCCAGTAGTGTGCTATCTGGTGTTTGTTGGGAGCTGGTCACTCCTCCACCCGCAACAAGAGACCCCGCTATCTCGTTTGCTGTTCGCTGAAACCTGATGAAAAGAAATATCCCAGCACAGAGGCCACCTATCATTAGGCCTAGGGATGCGAGGGTTAGAAGTGGTGATGGTATACCGATAGGGTTGTCTAGCCCTCGAACTACAAATGTGGATGAATCAGTGGATGGAGCGAAGCCGATATCTCCCGAGTATTGAGCAACCAAATTGTAGTAGCCAGGCGATGGAGTAGTCATTGCCCAGTTAAGTAGTCCAGAGGCCTCGGTTGATGAGGTCATTTCTAAGAGCAGGGATCCATTTGCGCTAAACAGCTGGAATGTGATTTGTCCCGAGAAACCATAACTACTACTTCCGTTTTCATAAGAAAGTAGGACTTCAACAGATATGGTGGGTGTGGCGATTAGATTGGTGACTTCAGTTGGGCTGATGGTAAG
Source organism: Candidatus Hermodarchaeota archaeon (assembly GCA_016840065.1). Taxonomy (GTDB): domain Archaea; phylum Asgardarchaeota; class Hermodarchaeia; order Hermodarchaeales; family Hermodarchaeaceae; genus YT-063. Next base: position 36,471 of record JAEOTB010000006.1, read on the forward strand.
GTTAACACTCGAGGAATAGACGCGCAGGGTTTTGACGATAACCGTGTCAGAGCTAGTTGTGTATATGTCAGGATCATCGCGCTGACCAAAGAGGATGGCAAGGAGGTGTTCTCCCGGAGATTCAGTATATGATATTACAATCTGGACGAGTCCAATACCTTCGAGAACAGGAAAGTCCAGTTCCCAGACACCATCCCAGTATAAGCTGGCAGTACCATTTACTGATGTAATATCTCCTGCAGTTATTACCAATGCAATATTCATTGACTCGCCAAGATAGATCGTTGTTGTGCATTGAGTGATTGTGGTTGTTGTTACCTCCTTCACTAGAAGTATGGAATCTGTCGAAATCGATTCTTCGTAAACGCTAGTTTCTGCCACCTTGACATGGAAGTAACGGTATCCTAAGGGCGCTGTTGTGCTCCAGGAATAGTTGGCTTCACCGTTAGCATCTGTGTAAGCTGAATATAGCAGATCTTCTCCTTCAAAGAAGCTGACCAGTAGCTCAGACAGTAGGGAGCCATTATAGGTATCAGAGATAGTCACTTTGATTTCACTCTCATTCCCTACAAATGCTTCAGCGGAGGAAATCCATTCCAATGAGCAGGTGAGGGGTCGCCGTGAAATGGTTACGATGCTAAGGTCGTTGCAGCTTTCGTACTGATTTTGTCCTGCGAAATAATACTCAAGAATCCATTGTCCAGCCTCGTCTGGAGTCCAAGTACAAGATATTAGTCCACTAGTATTTGTGATACAATTCAGGGTAATCACAGGTTCGAGGGAGCTGGGTGAAGTAATATTAACTTCAACAGGGAATCCCGCGAGCCCCGTCGCGTTCTCGTCTTCAAGGCGTATGTCAATGGTCGTTGGCTCAAGAACTATCGGAAGGGTTGGCTTTGCTGCCACCATGTCGAGGGCAGAGCTGAAGGTCACTACATCTACATCCTCAATGATTTGATATCCAATACAATAGGGGGATGATACGTTCACTCGAATTTGATATGACCCAGGATTCAATCCTTCGGTAAGGACTTGGCCAATATAATATCCTCCACCCTGGTGAATCGTTGGATAGGTGAGAGAATTGTTCTCATTTGTCAACTCCACGGTAGCCAATGGAAAGCTCCCTTCGGGACCACTGGCTCCTATTACTGATGCATGAACTGTTACCTCCAAGGGGACGCTCCGAGGAACAGTAAGCCCGGGTGAATAGCTAGCTGTGGCGGTAAGGCTACCCCAAACCTCGCAAGTGTCTACTAGTACTTCTATTCCAGGCAGGTAGGTTGGAGATCTCACAATGAGGGTTAGGTCTTGCGGTCCAATCGCTGCACCGGAAAATGGCACGGTAAAGGTAATGTTCCATTGTCCCAGAGGACTAGTTCCAGTGAAGGGTGTGTAGGCCTCGCCGAAAATTAAAGCGGATATTGTGAAAGATTCAGGAATAAGACCCCACTTTGTTTCATTAACAGTTACAGATATTTCCACCTGGTCGTCGCCATAAAGAACACCTGTTGGGTAGAGGATTGGGGTCAAGCTGAGAGTGGGATTTCCGTCAAGCTCGATTAGTAGATTGAGATGAACTGCCATCCGGAGGGCGAGGTCTGTGACATAAGGCATCCATCGACCTTCTGGCTGTGATGAATCTTGAAAGAGCCCATTATAATCCATACAATCCTCCAGAAGAGTTACGATGCTATCCTTGTCAATAAGGTCCAGGGCTGAGGGGTAAAGTCCCAGCTTAGTTAAGAGGTATAAGATATCTGTGGCATAGAAGGTTGTGATAATGCTTGAGGGGCTGTCAAGGAAGGATGAAGCATAAACAGCTAGCTTGATGCCATCAAGTCCTGCACATGTTGGGTCGAGGTAGGAGTAGGCTTTAAGACCAAGCCAGGTTTCAGCAAGATGATCGTCTGCTGCTCGTAGCGGCGCAGGTAGAGGTACTGTATGGACGATGTCTTGGAAGTATTGGGTTCCACTGGATTCTTGAAGGCAGCTTTGAAGGTACAGGAGAGCAGCAGTAGAATTTAACAGGTCAGCAGGTTGACCACCTAGCTTTTCATGAGCGATGAGATTCCAACAGGTTCCTTCAAAGCGGAAGGTCAAGTCACTTTCACGACCAACATACAGATGATGGAGCCCAAACATACCCCGATAATCCTCAGCTAGAGTTTGACTGGATACGATTTCATTGCGAACTATTTCTAGACGCGTCGACCATAGAGGATCATCCTCTAAATCCAGTATGTAAACAAGCTCGGAGAATGCATAATGATAGAGGGGTCCGAAGGTGTTGCTTTCAACACCACTTCGATCAGGCGTGTATGCATCAGAATTCCTGACGACATCTGGAGGCTGCTGGTGCCAGCAAAGGGAGGACCGAACATATAGCCAACAGTTATCGAGGTAGGATAGAAAGGATGTTCTGTTGATAGCAGAGAGTCCACCCGCCTGGTATAGGGCTGAAATAATCTGCCAAGCAGTTAGAAGGTCACCAAAGAATTTGGGTTCAGTTGCGCCACCCCAACCTGTAGTGCAATTGGATAGATAGTTGACAAGATTAGCGGTTACGCCGCCGAGTCCACCAGTCACAATGAGCCCCTGGACACCATACCATGTCTCATCAGGTGAGTTATGGAAGTCTTGTGTTGTGTCTCCTCGCCCCCAACCTCCGTTGGGATACTGCTGAGTAAGAAGATAAACACGGCTAGCAGTTGTGTTATAAGATGTCAAAGAGCCAAGAATCTGAAGTAGTCGAAGTGCACAACTCGTACCAAGTACCAATTCGTCGTTATCAAATATGATACGTGTATCAAAGACATCAGATCCCATCGGATTCTCACAGTTTTGAATAAAGGTCAGAAGCGCAGGTTGGTTGATGGTGTAAATCGCGCCTAGAATACTTAGTGCTTCGAGGGCATCAAGGCTGCAGGGGAGATCTGCCATGAACCCAACACCAGGGGAGTCATAGAATCCACCGAATTCTGTATGGGAGGGGTCTAATTCTTGACAGGCAGCAATGAAATCAATAGCTGCCTCAACATCGATTTTCCCTAGCTGGCCAAGCGCGACTAATGCTTCAACGGCATAACGTGTTGCTTGAATAGTGGTTGTTGTTACTCCTTGTTCAGTAAAGAAGCCGCCTGATCCTAGATCCTGACATCCTGCTATGTAATCACCTATAGCTGTAACATCAATGCTACCGAGCTGAGCCATGGCAGCTAGGGATAGCACTGCCATACTGGTTGTGACACACCTGTCATTTCGCTGAAGACTAGCAAGATCTTCAAAATAGCCCAGAACATCGTAGCATTCGTCTAGGAGCCATGGAGAAAAGGCTGAAATGTTTACATCCAATCCAAGGGTTACGACCATATCAGCTACATAATAGGTAAACGCAATGGAGGGCTCCAATGGATAGGCAAAACCACCCGCGCCCTGAACACCCCAATATCCTCCTTCTGCAGGAAGAGGGAGCTGCAATGAGGCAAGCGTGGGTCCCAATCGGCTACCGAGGTTAGTTCTCAACAGCCAATGGAGCAGATTATCCATTAGTTTACGACCATTACCATCAAGTCTGCTGGCAGTATCTACTCCCCAATAATATATCTGGGGGTTGTCAACAAGAGCGTGGAACCAAATTAGATGGGCACCCGTGTTTGGATAGTTATGGGCAAGGATGCTACACTGTTCAGGTAGGGCAGAGATGCGATAGGCATCATAATCTACATGACCCTCAAAGACGGACATCTGACCGCTGCTTCCTGGGATGACATGAGGGGAAGTAAACACCTGATGTGAAGGAACAGTGGTCCACAACGCACTCTCTCCGCAGGGATAGAAATCATTAACTGAATCGAAACCCCAAACCTGATCCAATACCTCATGCGCGTATCCCAGAAGTAGTACTGGTTTCCCTCCATCCACGATTGCTTGGGATTGGCTTGGCGAAGCTACAAAGTTGGGGCCATATTCACCAGTATTGGGTAAGACCACAACTACGTCGATACCTTGTGTTACCGTAAAGTCAGTAATATTTGAGGTGATAGTGGAATATCCAAGTTCGTTGAAGAGGTCTTCCCATCCTTCGGTCGGGTCTTGCTCTTGGCTTTCTCCATAAATTAGCAGCAGATTACCCAGGGGGATTGATGGGATAGGTGAGTTGTAATTAGTGAAAGATGGGGTAGGTTCTGCAGAAGCGTAGGTTGATGGGATTCCAGGAATTGCTGTTATGTCCTTTGCTTGGTAGTCAGAGCTAGTCGGTTCACTCAATATATCTGCTGGAGCTAGCGAAGATTGGAATGCTCCAATGACACTTGGAAGTACTAGTAGGACTAAACACCCAAGGACAAGGAAGACGTTCAGTTTTGAGCGTGTGGCTGGGGATTTCATGTTCATCTCCAAATCGCGGGCGAAATTTGGTTCTTTTAAATGGCTTTCGGTGTCCTAAAGCCTCAACTGAGGCGACTGTTTGATTCGCCTTCTTCGAAAATTCTGTAGGAGAAGATAAGCCCCAATTGATGCCACAGAGGCAATGGTTAGGGAAAGAAAAACGGCTCCGTAGGTGAGCCAGAGATGAGTGAACAGACCCTCGTGGGGAAGAGCTGGTGTTGCTGATTGTAATTCAATTTGCATTAGGCGTTCAATAACCCCATCCTCTACTAGTTCTGAGTAGGCTGCAACTAGCATACCTGTCCATTGCTCATAATAGAAAGATTCGTGGATACCATTGGGGTTCTCATTTACTAGCCACCAACAGGTATACCGAGATGTGCCAACGCTCAGAGAGGTTAAATCCATAACCAAGAAAGGATTGCTGCGTACTGGATAGTTTGTAGCAGGAAGATCTCCATCAATGGGGATTAGATTGCCCACTTGGGTTTCAGGGGCAATCCACCAGGCTGTGTAGGACTCTAGGATTCCATCTTTGTAGGTTCGATTATTAGTGAAGGCATGAGTTTCTGTGGTGGTTTCCCAAGATTGCCCATTATCCAATGATATATTCCAGTTAATGTAGCCCATTATGGTTTGTGGGTCTGTGGAAACTAAAGTTACAAGCTGCTTGCCTTGAAATTGGATTGTGGAGTTGTAGGAATGCCGGATTCCGCTGAAGGCATATTCACAGGTAATATCCTTGTATCCGTTTTGTGTATTCGCTGTAATAGGGTGGATGGAAACAAGAAGAAGAAATACCAGTATTGCGGATGAGGTGAGAATTCTTAGGGTTTTACTGACTCGCAAACTTCTCACCCCGCAGCTACAATCAGAGTTTTTTGTTTCTCCCGTCTGCTACCTTTGCTTCTACTTCTTTGGCGTGCAGATGATTCTTCTTGTTGGGGTGTTACTACTTCTGGGGTTTCGGGAGGTGAATCCCCGTTAAGGCTAGGAGCGATTTTAAGGGCACGGATTTGCCGGATATTCGCTAGTAAGTGCTCGGTTTTAGGTGATTTCAGTACCCGCTCGGTCCCATCAAAGCGAAGACGAATGCTTCCTCGAGAGAGCTGAAGTTCCTCGCTCGCAGATGGATGTCTCGATAGATCCACAAATTGAGCAACAAGATAATCTTCATGTTGGAGAGCGGCCTCCATATTTTCAAGCAGGGATTGGTCTTCGGGGAGGTGAACCACTGCTAATGCGACTGGAACAAGGGGGGCTAGCTCACGTCTTTGCTGAGCAGCTTCTACATCAACCTCAACAGCTCGTCGTCTGGGGTTCGGAGTTGATGTTGTAGTGACCTCTTCAATCACATCATCTGCCTCAACCAGAAGGTCTGGTGAGGGACCAGCATCTACTTGGGGTGTTGATGGATGGGAATCTTCTGGGAGGGGTGAGTACTCTGGGTATTGTCTCTCCTCTTCCCTTGTTTGAAGGTGCTCAGTTGTTTCCTGTACTTGGGATTGGGGTTCTAGCTGTGACGGCTCAGGCCTTGGTTGGGAAGGTTCGGATGATTCTGTTCTTTGGGGAGGAGTACTGGGGAGACGGGGTATGATACGGAAGAACTGTTCCTCCCAGGAGGGGGGAATTGCCTGTAGCCTAAGAAGCAATGACATGACAAAATTACCTACACTCTTTGCTTCTTCACCGGTCATGGGTTCCTCTTTGGTGGAAA
>JAEOTB010000042.1 GCA_016840065.1 Candidatus Hermodarchaeota archaeon
GGCTTCTCCTAGTTGCGGGGATAGTTTCCCTTCTGCCAATTGGAGAGCCTCTCTCTACTGCCCTTATCCTTCAGTCTTTTGGGTGGTGGCTTTTTCTACCCTATTTCATTAGCGGGGGTATATTCATCAGTGCAGCATTCTTTGCCGCCCTTTGGATCCCAGAAATGCGATTACAACGTCCCACTCACTTTACGGCACCTGTAACTGATGTTGAGACGCCGAAAACTAGAGAGATGTTCGTTTGCCCCAACTGCAGAACACCTTTGTTGGGTGATGAGAGGTTCTGCCCAGGATGTGGCAAAGTTTTAAGAAGAGGCTAAAGGAATCACGTTTTCAGGCTTCGCAAGGTTTTCATGTATCCACACCCCCCCACCCCTTAATAGCCAGCACACAGAAAATAAAGGAGGTTTTGAGGAGACAGGAAAAATGGTCTTGGTAACAACGCCCCTGCGGACCCCCAATATGATTATCCACAGGGCCTACAAGACCGAGATTCGCCCCACCAACAAACAACGCAGCCTCCTACTGCAGCACGCTGGCACCGCACGCTTCGCCTACAACTGGGGACTCACCCAGAAAATCCAAGCCTACCAGAAGACAGGAAAATCTCCGGGCGCCATAGATCTTCATAAAGAACTAAACCAGCTCAAGCCTATCCACTTCCCCTGGATGTATGAGGTGTCCAAGTGCGCCCCCCAAGAAGCCCTCAGAGACCTAGATCGGGCCTTCAAGAACTTCTTCCGCCGCCTCAAGACCGGAGAAAAGCCCGGATTCCCCCGCTACAAGAGCCGCAAACAGGGCATCGGCTCCTTCAGGCTCCATGGCACCATCAAGGTCTACAAGGACCGCGTCCAGCTCCCTCGACTGGGCACAATCAGACTCAAGGAGAGAGACTACCTGCCCTATGAGCGCCCTTGGTGCCGGGTGTTGTCGGCTACGGTGTCTGAGAAGGCGGGGCGATGGTATGTGTCGGTGCATGTTGAGGAACGCATCACCATACCCGAAAACAAAGGACCAAAGGCGGGGGCTGACTGGGGAGTGGCTAGTCTCCTGACGGTTTCGGATGGCACCGAGTTCAAAAACCCTAGGGCCCTTTCCCGTTATGATCGCAAGCTTCGCAGGGCTCAGCGCAGCCTCTCCAGAAAGAAGCGGGGCAGCCGAAACCGGGCAAAGGCGCGGCTCAGGCTCCAGCGGCTCCACGCACGGGTCGCCAACATCCGTCGTGATGCACTTCACAAGACTTCGTCGTGGCTGGCGAAAACCAAGTCAGCTATTGTTATCGAGGACCTACACATAGAGTGCATGCGGAAGAATCACAGAATCGCAGGGGCAATCTCTGACGCAGGTTTTGGTGAGCTGCGCCGACAGCTCGCCTACAAGACCCGGTGGTATGGGTCCCAGCTCTACACGGCGCCCAGGTTCTACCCCTCCTCAAAACGCTGCTCAAGGTGTGGATACATTAAGGAGGAGCTGGCTTTGTCTGAGCGGGTCTTTCGCTGCGAGCATTGTGGGTTGGTCATTGGGCGTGATTTAAATTCGTCCTTGAATCTTTTGTGGTTGTTGGTCGCCGCCAGTTGGGCGGAGACCCTAAACGCCTGGCTGAGGCGGGAGGTCGCAACCCCTCACGGGGTGGTGCCCACCTATGATGCAGGAACCAAACACCAAACCTACCCTAGCGGCAGGATTGGATAAGATTTGGACAACGGCTAAAATTTATCATGTGAAAAGGAAATGAATGTACAGGTGTTTATAGATTGAGTACCAGGAAACAATTTTGGGAGCTTGTTCGGTTCCTTGTTGTCGTTGGGGTTCTTCTCTGCCTTGTGGGTTTAGTGTTAATTGCTCCGAGCCTACTTATCTTCTTGGAAGGTATGTTGCTCATGGAGACCATGACTGTATTTGCTGTTACGCTGCTGGCCAGCCCTTTTATCAAAATCATCCTCAGCTTAATACTGTTCAGGAAAGGATTGAATTTACTCTATGTTAAGAGAACAAAGAAGTGGGGCGTCTTCGTTCACATCTTATTTGGCATTCTAACCATTGTACCCTTCTTTGTCGGGGATCCCTCTATGATTATCCTAATAATATTGACTCTCGGCCCCTTGCCCTTCATCCCCTATTTCATCGCAGGAAGTCTATTCATTCTCGCGGGAATCATGGGATGGCGGTGGAAGCGATAAGACCTCATGATTATAGACTTTGATATTTCATGAAGTAGTTTGCCAGTTCAATAAGGTTTAATTAGGATTCTACGCGATTAATATTTGACAAGAAACGGAGGACTGTCTCCGGACCAAGATAATGGTCGGGGATAGTTTCTTGTCACTGCTTCTCTACCAGTCTGGTGTTAGGGCGACCTTTGCAGCTTGTTTCTTGATGATGAGGTCGAAGCCCTCTATGGCATCCTTGATGGGCAGTGTATGTGTAATGACCTGACTGACCTTCTTTCTGAAGCTTGGGCGACTGAGAAGCCCTCGTACTTGATACCAGGTTCGGTACATGAGCCTGCCACTGATTCCGTAGATTGTGGCGGCTTTGAATATCATCAGTCGGTTCAGGTCGACTTCAAAGGGTTTTGGAAACACCCCAAGTAATCCGACCCTGCCGCCAGCTGTTAAGGCTTCAAAACATGTGACGAGGCCGTCTGGATGCCCACTCATTTCAGCGGCGACATCAACTCCATCACCGTCGGTTGCATCACGGATTGCTGCGACGATGGCCTCTCGTCCCTCTTCACGTGCGCTGAAAACCCTGTCTGCGCCCATCTTCTTAGCCAGTTGCATGCGGGTCTTGTTCCGACCCCCAGCAGTAGCGAACACCTTAGCAGCCCCTAATTCCTTCGCTACAGCCACAGCCATCAGCCCGATGGGTCCCATACCGATGACTGCTACATTTCGTCCAGCAATGTCTTCTGTATTACCGATGGGTAGTAGCGTTTGAACCGCGTTCCCCAGAGGCTCTTGAATCGCTGCTACTCGTGGGTCAAGGTTTGGGTCGTTCTTCCAAGCATTGTGTGCGGGTAGTGACACGTATTCGGCGAATACACCGGCTCGGTCCACACCCAAAATGGTCATGTTCCGGCAGATATGTTCTCTTCCAGTCAGGCATTGAAGGCAGGTCCTATCTACTATGTGGGTTTCGGCGGACACGGTATCACCCACCTTTAGGTGGCTGACACGTTTTCCTACCTTAATGATTTCACCAGACATTTCGTGTCCGACGATGAGAGGGGGCTTGATACGCCCAGCCGCCCATTGGTCCCACTCATAAATGTGAACGTCTGTACCACAGATTGAGGCCGCTTTTACTTCGACAAGGACGTCGTCGTCGTCGATTGTTGGTTTGTCCACAGTGGCCCGCTGTACACCAGGTCCTGCACTCTTTTTCAGCCAAGCTTCCATTGGATGTCACCTATTTGAGTTTGAGCCGTTATCTAAAAGAGATGTATTTGTTCTTTGTGTTATCACGAACTTTTAACTAGTTATTATTACTTTGAAATGAAGCGGTGTTGGTTATCGCTTTATGCTGATTTCTATCGCATCGTAGTCAGGTTCTTCGTATCTGCTGTCGTATTTACCCGAACTTCTAACGTATTCAAGATATTCTTTCATCTGGAGTGCAAAGTTTTTCACGTTATCAGCGACAACCACACAACCGATGCTGAGTTGGTCTTCAACGAGTTGGAGATATTCAAGGTACTGATCCTTGGCAGCATCGATGAATACAAAATCGAAAGAGCCCTCAAGGGTTGATAATACATCTCGTGCGTCACCGACCAACACTTCTATTTTGGGCTTGATCCCAGCGCGTTGGATGTTCGCCCAAGCCCGCTGGGCTGTCTCAGGATCGATTTCGATAGTGATGAGAGAAGCGTCCTCACCCATTTCTTTACCCATAAGAATTGCTGAATACCCCTCATTTGTACCGATTTCCAGAACTCTCTTGGGTTTGTGTTCTTGAACTAGACTGACGAGGAGTTTGCCACGACCAGGCCCTACAATCATCCTCGAACCGCTTGCTAAGATTTCACGAAGTACTTCTTTAGACCTATCAGAATCCATAATCCAAAACCATCCTTAATTCCTAATCCCGTTTAATCATTGAAATGGAATCTGTTGGACAACTGGAAACACAGACTCCACAGCCGAAACATTTTGCTGCGTCATAGACAAGGTCACCCTTCTCAAATTGACGAGCTTGGAAGTGACAGCGATCCACACAAACTCCACAGCTTAAGCAGGTCTCAGAGTTCTGTGATGCAACTAGGGCGGATGCTGCGACTGTATCAGGGACATCGAATCGCATCAGTCCGCTGAGAGCATGACAGCAACAGGCACAGCAGCTACAGATGATAAAGGGTTGGGTGTCACCCTTCATTGTGTAAGCAATATGAACTAGTCCTGCCTCGTGCGAGCGTTTCAGTGCGTCCACTGCTTGTTCAATGTCTACCTTTCGGTATTTTCCCTGCTTTATCACGAGTTCTGCCTCTTTGTCTAAGTTGAGACAAACATCTAGGGGTGCATCACACTTCTGTAGGGATTTCCGGCACCCACAATCTCCTAACGCAATTTGAGTAGCATTACGGAGAATCTCCTCAACTTCATGGAGGTCGAAGATCCGGGTTTTCCCCTCTAATCGAATGTCGACAGGAATCGTCACTGCCGTCATCGTTTCCATTTCACTTACAATCTCTTCTCGGGTCCAGTCTTCCTTTTCCGGCATAGTATTCACACAGCAGTTACTGAGGAGAATAGGTTCTGTTTAATAATTTTCGTTTATTGATTGCGGCGTATCTGAATACTACCATCTCTTTCGAGTGTGGTTTCGAGCCGTATCGTATGCATACCGGATTCTATTTCGAAGGTGAATTCACCATGGGCTTTCCAGATCTTATCCCCTCCTTCCAGTTTTGACCTGAAAACTAGAAGTAAACTAAATTGATGTTTTCCTAGCCCAATGGATCCATCGAATATGAGAAGCTCCTGTTTTTGAGCTAGTGTCTCATCTATCGAAACGGTGATTGGTTTATCGTCGAGGTGTACATACGCGCCTTGTAACACTAGTCCATCCACTTTGTTGAGGTGTAGCAATCGTAGCTTGGCCCCCCCTGGTACGCGATAGGTTAGTAGATGTTTTCTTAATCCAGCTGCAATCTGTTCAGGCATCTTTTGTATAGGACCGTTACTGAAGAACTCTTCAAATGTCTGGAATCCCCCGAAATAACCTCCCCCAGACTGGACAGACCAATCTGTACCAACATATGTCAGTCCTGAGTGTTTGATGTGGACCTCCATCCAATGATCCTTTTCCTGAGTGAAGTACCATTTCAATTCTAGTGGAGGAACCTGTGAGTAATCCCAGATTATCTCGTCTTCGCTCATTTTTTGGTTGACCAGCCTATGACTATGCTTTAGGTCAGAGATTAAGTATTTTATCATCCATGGAGTAACACAGTAAAGTGTTAGGTGACACTTGTGACGAATCTTGTCAGAGCAATCAAAGAATTCTTAGATGAACGTGGTGCCGCCATTATTGGCACTGTACCTTCCTCTGAGGTGAAAGACGCGCTTCAAATCAGTGGCACCTCCTTGATGGAGAAGGCTCAGTCAGTGGTGTGCTTTGGGTTCCCACTCCCAGAAGGCATTTTCAAAACAGCTGCTCTCAGAGAATCACATTATTGGCGGGCGGCTAATATGCTGTACCGCCGCATCGATTTTCTAACCCTCGACGCCGCCAACTTTCTTGAAATCAAGGGACACCTTAGCTTGCCTTTGTTTACATGTTTTCCCCAGTACACAGAGCGTCCACGTTTTATCGGCGCTGCTCAGTTAGTTCCCGTTGCCGTGGCTGCTGGATTGGGTGGATTGGCTAAATGCGGACTTTTGTTATCAGATGATTTTGGGCTTCGCTTACTTATTGGCGGAATCATCACAACGGCTAATATTAGCCTCAAGCGACAAGAGACATCGGTGGAGTGTCCTAAAGACTGTTGGAAGTGCATCGATGCCTGTCCAGTTAAAGCTATTAGCCGAACTGGTAAAGTTGACCATGAAAGCTGCCTACGCCACTCTACGCGCAACCCCCTCTTCACTGAGTATTCTCGAGATAAGGCTCTTAGAGAAAAATACGGATTCGATCTACTTCTGAATGTCCTTGGTGCCGAGGACCATTCTATGTACACCTGTATCGAGTGTGTCCGAGCCTGTCCAAAAAATAGTCCCAAACGCTAGTATCAGATTCAACGTTATTCACCGAAAGTGAAATAAGCTTCGACCTCGTATTCCTCAGTGCCTATAAACCAGGATTCGTGAGTACAATGCCTGTTGAAGAAGTTGAGAAGAGATCAGGAAAGACTGAGCCTTTCGTCAGAGAAAAGATAGTCGTTGCCTGCGTGAAGGCTGGCGCTTCTCCAGAAGAAGCAAGACGAATTGCAGACCTTGTTGCGGATACCCCAGATAGGAGAGTACGAAGCGAGACCATTCGTGGACGAGTGCTTAAAGAATTAGGCCGCAGCAGCCCCTCTGCCAGGGACAGTTGGCTATCATATGATAAGTCAAGAGGAAGAGCTCTACCACAATTCTAGAACAAAACACAAAGAAAAACAACCCGGGTGTCTCAAGGATTATTTGCAACTATTGAGACTGGAGAAACGTTCTTGTCAATTCCGTGCATAGTTCTCAAGCGTTAATGTTTTCCCATCATTACCTAAGCAGATTGGGGCAGTGCCCGCCTATGATGCAGGAACCAAACACCAAACTAGATTTAGTTTCCTGTTTGGGTAGGTTTTGGACAACTGAAACGTTTATTCTATGCAGCGTAATTTGTGATTGGTGGTTTTGCTATGGATAATCGAAGTCCAAGTGATTATAGGATTGGTTTCTTACTCAACCCTATTGCTGGGCTTGGTGGAAGGGTGGGACTGAAGGGAACCGATGGTGTAATAGAGGAGGCGCTGCGTCGGGGGGCAGTCCCTATCGCGCCTGAGCGAGCACGCCAATTCTTCGAGACCCTATTCAGGTTAGTGCCGGCAGCATCTAATGCAAGGTGGATAACATGCCCTGCGCCTATGGGTGCTGGAATTACACAAGCTGCAGGAATTACGGCTGAGGTGCTTCCGATGACCCTAGACGCCCCAACAACGGCAATGAATACTCGAGAAGCGGTTAAACTTCTTCTGGAGTCTAAAGTCGATCTTATCGTGTTTTGTGGTGGTGACGGCACCGCCAGAGACATCCTAGACGCCCTGCCAGATCCTAATGCAGTATTAGTTCTTGGAATCCCTGCAGGAGTCAAGATGTATAGTGGCATCTTCGCTTTTTCAGCTGCGGCTGCTGCGGGTGTTGTTGCCGATTGGTTACTTGGAGCGACCCAAGTCCAGGATTTTGAGGTAATGGACGCTGACGAGAAGGCAATCAGAGAGGATAGATTCGCAGTGAAGTTGTACGGGTACATAAGAGGACCACTCGTACCTGCTAGGATGCAAGGAGGGAAAATGGTTTCACCCTCCTCAATCGATGAACAGGAGAACCAGGAAGCCGTCGCAAGGACCGTTATTGAAAAGATGGTGCCAGGTGACTGGTACATTCTCGGTCCAGGTACAACAGTGCGGGTTTTAGCTGACCAACTGGGTATGGCGAAAACCCTTCTAGGCGTGGATTTGTATCGGGAGGGCATTATACACCGAGACGTAAATGAACAGCAATTACTAGAGAAGGTGACCGATTTCCTCCACGCATGGATTGTCGTTTCACCCATTGGGCACCAGGGAATGCTTTTCGGTCGAGGTAATCAACAGATTAGCCCTGACATAATCCGCCGCATTCCACCCGAACAAATTATAGTAATAGCTACTCATTCCAAAGTGAACAGCCTTGCTGAACGAGGGCTCCATGTAGACACAGGTGACCCAGAAGTGGATCGAATGCTCAGCGGCTACATCCGTGTGCTTGTAGATTATCGAACATGGCGGATGCTCAAAGTAAAAAACGGCACTCAATAAGGGAAAAACGCTGAAGTATGATTCAAATGCTAGAACGAAGACTTTTTCAAGTGGAAGGGAACAAGTCGATTGAATCAAAGGATTGACAAATATGCCAGATGATCCGAAACCAAGACCATCGGAAACTCCTCAAGCAGAACCGAAAACCGACGAGAGGGAAGACGACCAACAACCCGATGGAGTGGTAGATATCGCCGCACTTCCAGTTTGGCAGATTATTCCCATCTTTATGGGAATTCTAGACCGAGCCGCCTGGCAGCGAATTGGTTTGGTTGTCAACCCCCAGAGCCAGAAGATTGAGAAGGATTTAGAGCAAGCGCGAGTAGCCATAGACTGCTATGAGAGTCTACTCAAACAACTGGGTGACAAAATACCACCTGATGTGAAGCGTCATCTTGAGGGACGTTTAACTGATTTGAAGCTGAACTATTCCTCTCATCAATAACCAATACCATTTATTTCCTATAAAGAAGCAAGAGATAGTTTGGGACGATTATGACGTCAGAAAGTGAGGATGCAACTCACAGGATGCAACTCCCTGGTCAGGTTTTGATAGGACCAGGAGTAGTTCACCAACTGGGTGAAGTCTGCCGGACTTTAACCTCATCTCCAAGAGCAGTCCTGATCTCTGACAAATCAGTAATGAAGATTATAGGGAACGCTGCAGTCGCATCGATTCAAAAGTCAAAGATAGATGTCGAGTTATTACTGATTAAGAGAGCTACAAGAGAATCTGTTGAGAAGGCACGCCAGATTATTAAAAAACAGAAAGCAGGGCTTGTAGTGGGATGCGGTGGCGGCTCAGTAATCGATGTCGCGAAGCTCAGCTCAGCAAGAAAAAGACAACCCTTCATCAGCGTACCTACTGTAGCTAGTCATGATGGACTCTCCAGCCCAAGAGCCTCCATCAAGCAAGGAGGAACCAGCGTCTCCATCGACGGGCAGTCCCCCATCGCCATTGTAGCAGACACCCGAGTGGTGGCACAGGCACCCTTCCGATTCACCGCAGCTGGGTGCGGGGACCTAATCTCCAACATCGTTGCAGTCCGGGACTGGAAGCTAGCCCATACTCTAGGATACGAATATTATGGGGAGTATGCTGCCTCCCTGTCTCTAATGTCGGCTCAGATAATAATGGAAAGAGCCCAAACAATCAAACCCAAGGATGAACAAGGAGCCCGAGTCGTGCTGGAAGCCCTCATCGCTAGCGGTATCGCCATGGGCATCGCAGGGTCCAGCAGACCAGCCAGCGGCTCCGGACATAAATTTAGTCATGCCCTTGACCAGATTGCACCGAAACCAGCCCTCCACGGTGAACAATGCGGCGTTGGCGCAATAATGATGGCATACCTCCACGGAATCGAGTGGGATAACCTAAAACACGCCCTAGCAACAATAGGCGCTCCAACCACCGCTAAACAACTAGGCCTCAAACGCAAACACATCATCGAGGCGTTAAAAGAAGCTCATAAGATTAATCCCAAACGATATACTATCCTCGGTGACCGAGGTTTAACAGAAGCCGGGGCTGAACGACTCGCCAGAATAACAGGAGTCATCGACTAGAAACATCAATTACTACTTTCTCAACCTGTCGAGAAAGTAATTTTGATATACGCTAACCTTAAAGCACCAGTCTTAGATAATATCTGTTAGGTGTTCAGCTCTGTTTCACCAAATCTATATCATCAGCAAGAACGGTCCACTCCTCTTTGAGCGCACCTTCATAAAGGGCCGGACCTCCGCCGACCCAGATCTTTCCTCCGGACTCATCACAGCACTATATCATTTCACGAAGGACACCATGGAAGAAATGATTAGCACCGTCGGGATGGAGGACGTCAAGCTGATCTTTGAGGAGAGCGAGACGATTATTTTCGCAGCCACCGTTGATACGCGTCTACCTGACAGTGACGCGATGGCTGTGATGGCCCGTGTTCGCGACTACTGGATCCTGCACTATGGCGAACACAAGGACGGGGCTGTGGACCGGACTAGATATATGAGCTTCGGAATGGATGTCGAGCGAATCATTGTTGATAATTTATGGTGGCTCGGTGAGGGGAGGAAATTCAGTCTTCCAAACCAAGTACGCTACCTTAAGGAGACCATCTCGAGGCCCAGCCGCTGTGTGGGTGCCAGATACCTTGGTTGGAGCTATATCTTGACACCAATCCTCATTTCAATTGCGACCCTCCTTGTATCTTATTATTTGGGTGGTCAAGTCATCGGATGGACATTCAACTTCATCGACATACCAATGCTTGGGCATCTTATCGCTATGGGCTTCAATATCTTCTCGACATGGCTGATAATGCCCGTCATGACTGCCGCTATAAACGGTAGGATGGGAACCTTGCGAGAAGTTATCACATCTTCTGGATATGCGATGATATTTCAGCTAGGACTATTCTTGGTCGCTTCACGCGGATGGTTGACCCTGTTCCTAAACCCCATAACCGCAGGCGCGTTCTCAACATTGACAGCAGCACAAAAGATTGATACCCTCAACAGCGTCGGGTTAATTGCTGCGGCGATTTGGCAGCTCCCGGCTACCGTCCTCTTGTTCGCATGGTTAGTTCTCTACGCGTATATCACATTCAATATCCAGCGGCCTAAGCCCCTCAATCATGTATTGGCTGTAGGTATTTCCTTTGTCTTCCTTAATTTGGTCCAATCAGTCATCTACTGGTTCTTCCTGGGTGTATTCCCGCCTTCAGTGATCTATGGTCCCTGATTGTTCCTAGGGTGTGGCAAGACCTCAAAAAGGTGCATCAAAGCTCAGACTCTAGCAACCAAGTTTCTAGTGGACTTTGTACCTTATTATCAAATATGAAGGTTCTGGGGAATTAATCGTCAAAGATTGCAAATAATAGAAGCAGAAAAAGAGGAGAGAGGGGACCCCTGAAGGCCCCCTTTACCAAGGTTAGTAGTTGGATTCTTTGGGTTACGACTCTAGCCAGTAATCACTGACCGGGTCGGTGCTTCTCTTGCCATATTCGGAACCTCGGTTCCGGGCGTTCATCACTACCACAAGAACCAAGATGATTGCGATTGCTACAACCACTGCGTACAACACGAATATACTCGGTATAAGGATTTCAGGAGGCAGGAATCCGTCACCAGGATCGCCATCGTCGCCACCAGAAATCACCATATCCAAAGCCGTTGTATATATTCCGAAGGATGGGTCGTTGTCGATGCTGTAGCCACCCCAATTCGGGAACGCTGAGAGCATGAAGAAGAAGGTGCTCTCCATCTCCCATTGAGATACTGAGCCGCTAGTATCTGATTGGTACATCGCGCTGAATGCTCCCATAGGAACTGAAGCAGCGGTGCTGTTGTAAGTTCCACCGTCAAAGCCCCAGACATACTCTTGCCCACCCATTGCGACTTCTGCGAAGGTCCTGCCTTCTGCTCCAAACATGTAGACGTCGCCGATTTCTGTTTCGTCGTTGCTGCCGGATACTGGTGTGTCATCGATGGTGAATTCTGTGTAAGAGAAGGTGGATAGCTGTCCAAAGTAGGATATTGCTAGGCTACGTCCTTCAAGGACCGAGTTATCGAAGTGGTGGAGTGTCCAGTCGCCGATATATTGATCCACTTTTATTTGGATGAGGTTGTTATTGGGATCGGGGTTCTCAGGTGTATTAGCTAGAAGCATGTCGTAGTGGACGTTGAATGCCATCTCGTCGATGTTTGCTGTTGAGAGGGTATAGTCGAACATGGTTGCGTTTAGACCGAGTAGACCATCAGGTGATCCATAGTAGTCCCAGCAGCCCTTGACGCCGCTACCAAATTGTGATTGTACGGGGTAGAGTGTGCCATTGACATCATAGATACGTACACCGTATTCTATGGAGGTATTCGCAGGAACGGTGACTGAACCCGTATAACTAGTAGAGTCAAAGGGTAATGTGAATTCAACGCTGCCTATGCTGTCAATGAGGAAGAAGTGGGTGACTTCATCGCTGTCGACGAACCCGTCTGTGACTGTGAAATCGGGAACACCGTTGCCACCGTATGTTGTGTTGTCAGTGAAGAGCAATAGTCCTGCAAATTCTGACCGGAAGTTCGCCCAAGTCGTTGAGTTAGAGTCAGTGGCTAGCATGAAGTCCTGTTGAGTGCCAAAGCCAAACCAGGACCATTCCCAAGTATTATCTTCTAGCCACCACCAATCATCTTGGAGCTGTTCCCAACTTCGGTTGGAGGACATCCAGGCTATACAGTTGTAACCTTGTGCAGGAATCATTTCAGTTTCGTTGGTCCATAGGAGGTCCTTGATTTCTGCCATCTCGACAGCGCTGACTGAAGACATATCGCTTGCATGGTACCAGTAGAACGTTTCGTTCCAGGTGTATGTGCAGGTCTCCGTGAAGAGGCCCATCCAGTTGCCTGAGAAGAAGACTTCGCTCAGTTCCCCTAGGTGAGGTGATGGATCGAAGATGAGTTCAACCCACAGAAAGTCATGAATCCATGATCGCTCGTCATGCCAGTTGAAATGCTGCTTTACATAGTACTGGTCATCGGTTGTCTCGGTGTCTCCGTCAAGGTCCAAGGCTCCTTCGTCGGTGACCGCCCAGATTTCAGGCGTCCATCCCATCCAAACCTCGCCGAGGATGAGTTGAGTAGGTTGCCATCGGCATGCGTGACCTATGTTGAAATAGTCCCCGCCTTGCCTGATGTAGTCTTCCCACTCACCAGTTTCATTGTTTTGCCACCAGCGACCTCTTTGGGCATGTAGCCAAGGCCAATATGTTGCATCTGGTGCATCGTCTAGGAACTTGGCTTGGAAGGTGAGTTGAGAGAGGTCCTCACTAACATCAAATGCGATGTTGGTAACATCCATCATGTTTGGAAGTGGGATTGGCGATGAGCTGTTCTGTTCTGTTCTCTCAATCAGTGTCCAGTTGTAGTGTTCCCAAACCTCCCAAACGATGGAGGTGAATTGCTCCTGAACGGTAAGTGTAGTTATATTGAGTAGGATTCGGATATTCACATTCATATTGGTGCTGTGTGTCTCATTGGACTCCCAGTAATAACCCCACAAGTCGTACTCCACTAATTCTAGTGCGGTGCGTTCACGCCACCAAATTGTGGAGTTATAATCGTATCCATCATGGTCGACGAGTTCACCAGTCGCGTTTAGGACTTCAGCAGGAGCGTATACTTCTAGTGAGATGTTGAACCACTGATTCCTATCAACGTCGGTTAGGAGTTCTCCTGTAGTTGGGTCTTGGATGAAGGCATCGACTACAAAGTCGTGTAGTGCAAGGACGAGTCCATCCTGCATCTGGAAATCATACGTCGGATCCGCAGGGACTCCCTCGATGTCGCATGTGCCCATATCACGTGGGTTCCAGGCCCATACACGGAAAGTGACTCCATAGTCATCCTCCCATGGATCATAGCATATTTGGTCTGTGAAGTAACCTTGCCAGCGAATGGTGGTATCGCCTACAGGACCACTTTCACTGATGTTGAGGACATAGAAATCGTTGAGTATCGAGTTATTGATGATGAATCCGGGCTCATACCGCCAGTTGCCACCACCGTGTTCCCATGTCTCCCAAGTCCAGGTTGAGTTCTCATAGTAGCAGAAAACGTCAGTGACGCCCGAACTTGCATTGTAGGTGAATCCCAGTCTTGGTGATTCCCAGGACTCCCATGAACTCCATGTAGTGTATGGGTCGCCCCAATAATCTGGCTGGGTTCTGTTGATAATCATGGTATAGTTCGAATTCCATGTTATGTCGGTTAATGAAAAGCTGGCAAATCCGATTGATTCAGTCATGTTCATTTCGAAGATGACTTGATCGAAGGCATCAGCATAACGAATTGGCTCATGTGCTGCGTTAAAAACGCCCATTGTGTACTCGGGCCAATTTTCAGGTTCCCACATCCACCATTGGTCTTCTAGAGTGCATTCTAGGGCTATCGGTGGAAGAGGGACTTCGCCAGTGTAGCCATAACTGTACCAACCAGGGTTGATGTAGTTGCTAGCGTTGTCCATACAATGAGCCCAAGTGTTATACACACCAGCTGGGGCTGTGGTGTTGAAGTTCCCTACAAAAGTTACGTTTAATATGTCAGCGTCCTCTGAGGTTCCGCAAGCCCATCTGCTGAGTTCGAAGAACTCCTTTGGATCCTTTGCGCTAATCGGATCAGATGAACCAGATGGGTCGTTTACCATCTCGTAAACACTGCTCCAGACATGCCACTCTGCGGGGCCAGTTTCAGGCACCCAATACTCTAGATAGAGATCAGCCCACATTGTGCCATTGCCCACATTTGCACCGATGGCAGCTTGTTCAAGGTGAGTGGTACCTTCGAAGAACCGCTTCGGAATCACTAGAGTGAATTTGAGT
Organism: Candidatus Hermodarchaeota archaeon; assembly: GCA_016840065.1. GTDB lineage: Archaea > Asgardarchaeota > Hermodarchaeia > Hermodarchaeales > Hermodarchaeaceae > YT-063. Next base: position 14,368 of record JAEOTB010000042.1, read on the forward strand.
GTATCTCCCCAGTTCACTTGAAAGTCATTGTCTTGGATGTTGGTGTCGTTATCGTAAGTGATTACTAGTTTGAGTGTCTCGCCGAAAAGCCACTCTTGATGTGAGCTATCCCATGTATCGTTTTGTGTTTCCTGCTTCCGCTCCCACAAAACATGAACAACGGGGTCGGTTGAGAGAGAAGTTTGAGCGTAAATAGCTACGGGAGCAGTAGAGAAGAAGGTTAACACTAGTACAGAGATTGCCAGTACACTAACAATTTTTTTCATTTCTATTGTCTCCTAACAAGTATAGTCTTATACTAAACCTCCTCGAATCGCAACTTAAAAGGACGCCCGTTCAATCTCAAGCAAAGAGACATTTATTGCGAAAAACCCAATCGGAAATGGACGCCAACGAGTCACCTTCATGAAAGCATTTCTCGATCCTCAAAGGAAGGGAAAATAAGAAAAAAGAGAGGGAAGGGGACCGCGTCCCCTTTATTCTCGCTGGAAGGCTAGTCAGTTACTTTTGGTTCGCTTTCAATCCAGTAGTCGTGCTCCGGTTCTCTTGCAGTCTTGCCTTTTGACGGTCCTCGTCGTCTGATGTTGACCATGACCACCACGGCAACGATGGCAACAATAGCAGCAAAAACTACTATTATGACCAGCAGAGTTGGGTCAAAGCCTCCATCGCCACCTGTGACAACCATGTCGAGAGCGGTTGTGTAGATGCCAAAGGAGGGGTCATTGTCAATGGAGTGACCATCCCAATTCAAGAAACTGCTGAGCATGAAGAATAGGGTGCCACTTATCTCCCAGCTCGCAACGGTAGTACCATCGGAGGCCTGATACATCGCGGAGAAAGCACCGAGTGGAACTGTGGCTGCAGAGCAATTGTAGATTCCTCCATCGCCACCCCAGAGGTACTCTTGCCCGCCCATCTGTATTTGTGCGAAGGTTCTACCCTCTGCACCGAAGGAATACATATCACCTATTTCGCTGTCGTCGTTGTTTGTGCCCACAGGCGTGTCATCCACACTGTATTCAGTGTAAGTCGACGTGGACAGATCGCCAAAGTACGCAATGCAAAGGCTGCGTCCTTCAAGAACCGCGTCTTCAAAGTGGTGCAAGGTCCAATCGCCAATGTATTGGTCCACCTTGATGCTGATCAGATTGTTGTTGGGGTCAGGATTAGCTGTAGAGTTGGCAAGATGAACGTTATAGTTGACATCAAAGGCCATCTCATCGATTGTTGCAGAGGAAAGGGTGTAGTCGAAGGCTGAAGCGTTCAGCCCAGCAATACTATCGGGTGAGTTGTAGTAGTCGTAGCAGCTGTGAATTCTGGAGGAAGCAGTTGTATGGACAGGGTAGAGGGTTCCGTTAACATCGAAGATCCGGACACCAAAGTTAATATCTTGATCAAAGTCCAAGTCCACGACTAGGGTTTGTGTTCCACTCGATTCCGTGGAGCCGAAAGGCATTGTGAACTCGATGTCATCAACATTATCGATGAGGAAGTAGTGGGTTACCTCGTCAGAGCCCACGAATCCGTCCTGAACTGTGAAATCTGGTATCCCGTTTCCGCCATCGATTGTAGTATTGTCAGTGAATAGCAGCAGTCCAGCGTATTGAGAGTGGAATCGTGCCCAACTGGTTGAATTGTTGCTGGTGGCTAATTCGAACCGTTGCATTTGTCCAAAGCCGAACCATGAGCATTCCCAGGTATTGTCTTCGAGCCACCAGTACTTGTCCTGGAGGTCGGACCAAGAATAGTTTCTCGCAAAGCATGCGACACCGTTGTAGCCTAGAGCGGGTATTTGTTCCCCAAGGTCCTGCCAGACAAGGTCTTGTATTGTAGTCATTTCGGTCGCATTTACTGGTGACATGTCATCAGCGTGGTACCAGTAGAATTTAGCATCCCAAGTGTAGGTCATGGTATCAGTTACCAGTCCCATCCAATTCGTAGAGTTGAACTCATCGCCAACATCTTCTGGACCTGGTGTTGGATCGAAGACTATGTGAACTACTAGGGAGTCTACTTCTCGTCGGATTTCATCATGCCATGTGGAGACTTGTTTGACGAAGTATTGGTCGTCGAGAGTTTCCAAATCGCCGTCTAGGTCTAGTGCTCCATTGTCGCTGATTGCCCACACTTCTGGAACCCAGGTGTAAACGCTGCCAAGGACAAATGTTGATGGCGTCCAGTAGGTCTTTGCGCCTAACCCGAGCCAGTAAGTGAAGTTGGCTGCGAGTTCCCAAGAACCAGTCTGGTTTGTCCATATGCTTTGGTTTTGATAGACGTCGAAGTACCCCCAGTACCTAGCCTCGGGTGCGCTGGGTAGGAACTCTACTTGCAATCCGAAGTAGGATTGGTCTTCTCCAAGTTCATAGACGACATTATTAGCATTCACCAAGTCAGGTAACCCAGAGTATGAGTCCTGAGAAGTATAGTTCACCAATGTAGAGGAGTAGATATCGTAGGTCGCGTTCACCAAATTGCAGTATTGACCAATCACCGTCTTTGTGTCGAGATTGATGATAACCTGGATTGTGACACTTGTCAACCAGTTGTGCGTAGTATTGGCATGATTAGAATATCCGTAGAGAACATAGGCTGCATAGCTAGTGTTTAGGTCTTCACGGATGAAGGTGTCTGGATAGCCTAGATGTGAGGCGTTAAAGGGATCGCCTTTCTTTTCGATTCTTTCTATGGGAGCGTAGATGTCGATGGAGACATTGAACCAGTCGTTGTAGCCTAGTTGGTTGACGAATGCGTCACTGGGGTGGTCGATTAGATATCCATCGAGTATGATATCGTGGAGCGCAAGGATGGTTCCGTCTGAACGTTGGAATTCGTAGCCCGGCTCACCAGGGACACCGTCAATGTTTTGTGTGCTCCAATGGCGAGGCTGCCAAGCATATATTCGGAATGTCGTGCCGTAGTCGTCGCCCAGATAGTTGGGATCTAATAGACCAGGAGTGGAAGTTGAGCCGCCGCCCGAGTTGTCTGTTGTGTTGGCGAGGTGTATGCCACGCGCACAGACGTTTGTTGTAAAGTTTGTATACCAACGTACTTTGTAGGGATTTACCAGGCCGCTGGTAGCAGCGTCGAAGTCGACAAAGTAAGTGATATTAGTATTATCTACATAGGGTATGTCGTAACCTACCCATTGTCCGTAGCTACCACCATAATCCTGCCAGACCCAAGTCCGGTTGTAGTAGAAGATGAAGGCTTCTGATGTGTCGGTTGACTGATTGTAATAGAAGCCCAAGTGAGGTGGTTGAGGTACCTCGTGGGAGGTCCATGTTGTGGTTGGGATGTGTGAATAATCTGGATAGGTCCAGGTCATATTCCTCCAGTAGGACTGCTGTTCCCAGGAGGCGACTTGTCCTATCTCAAAAGCGGCAAATCCAATTTCTTGGTCCATCACCATCTCAAAGATAACGGTTTCATTAGCGTCAGCATACCTGATTGTGTCTAGGGCCTCATTGAGGATACTGAAATCATATTTTGGTGGTTTTTGCCACATCCACCACTGATCTCCAAGAGCACATTCTAGGGCAATTGGAGGCATTGGAACTTGGCCCGTCATGCCGTAGTTGTACCAGCTCGGAGTAAAGGTATTGCTGGCATTATCCGTTGCATAGGCCCAAGTTTGATAGACACCGATAGGTGCTGATGTGTTGAAGCCTCCTGTGAAACTAACATTCAGGAGATGTGAGTCAGCTGTGACGTCGCAGCTAGCAGGGTAGATATTGAAGAATGCTGCAGGGTCACTAGAAGAGGACGCTGTGCTGTCGTAGATACCGCTGAAAACATGCCATGTATTACTTGGAGCGTGATAAAACATGTGAAACCGTGCATGGGTTCCTTCGGTTTCAAATGATGCGCCAACTACAGCAATTTCCAGTTCTGTTGAACCTTCAAAGAAGCGCTGGGGAATCATCAATGTGAATGTTAGGGGGCTTCCTCGACCGGCCCAGTAGTTACCCTCCTCGATATTGATTCCACTCTCGTTAATTATCACTAGCTTCATTGTTTCGCCAAAGACCCACTTCTCATAGTTGCAATCCCAGGTGTATTCCTCTGATTCCTGTATGTGTCTCCAACCAACGTGGAGAAGAGGATTGCTTGAAGGTGCTGTGGTTTGAGCAAGAACCATTGGTGGGATTGTTGCGATACTCACTAGTAACAGTAGAGAGATACTGAGTATACTCGTTATTTTCTTCATGATAGAATCCCCTTAGGGACTAATTTCTCCTTCTAGATTGTATTCCGCCATTTTTAACGGTAGGAATTCCGAACACGATTAACAGAAAATATTGCGAGAATCGCAATGGATGAAAGAACCCACAAATAAACACCAGATTCAACAAGAATCGGGCTAGAAGACGACAGGCTTATGTACGCGTTTTTCAGAAGCAACTTTGTATCCTAGTCAAATAAAGACGGGGGATTCCAATAACATGTTTAAAACAAGCTCAACATACTTTCCACAAGAAACAAAGCTCCTCAAGGGAATGCCTTGGGTGGGTCGCATCAGCTTCGGTGACCTTGTAGAGAAGGTCGAAGAAATCGCAACCAAGCCCATCATGTGCAATTCCTGTGGGGGAGCTCTGACTAACCCAGGCATCATACAGATTGACCCCAGTAAGGGCAAATATTTTCTCTGCGAGTTCTGCGGAACCATGAATATCATTCCGAAGGACTTGATGCCCGGAGCCGACATTTCAGAATTCATGCTTGGTCGGCTAACTGGTACCGCAAAACCCATCACCGAAGACACACTTCTTGCTGTCATCGACGTCTCTGGGTCAATGAGTGGCGGAAAACTCGAAGCAGTAAAGGAATCACTAATCCGAACCATCACCGACTTGGGTGTTAACCAGCCTGACACAACATTCGGATTGATTACTTTCACAACCGACGTTATGATCCACGACGAAGAGATGAAGGAAATCCTGAGACTATCAGGAGATACAAGATACAGTGTCAAGGAAATCACCAAGAAAGTCGAGAAGGCTCTTGGTAAAATCAAGTTCAAGCCACTGAAGAAGACAAGGAAAAAGTGGGTAGAAGGCATTGAGAAACTTCGCCATCAGAGCGCTACCGCACTCGGTCCTGCAATGGTCGCAGCATATGTCCTTATGAAGAAGCGAGGTGGACGCGTCATCCTCCTCACCGACGGGCTCGCCAATGAAGGTGTCGGACGACTTGAAGGAGGCTCCAGCCAAGAGGGCGCAAAGCTCTATGAGAACCTGGCTGCAGAAGCAGCAAACGCAAGCATAATCGTTGACGTAGTCGGTATCAAGGACCCCAGCGCCTTCATGGCACTAGAAGCCCTAGCTATAATGTCGATGGAGACCGGTGGCACTATGTTCTATGCTGATAGAAGTGACCTTGCTTCAGCCCTTGGAACTAGCTCTAGGGAGAAAATCGTTGCCCGTGGAGTACGACTACGAGTTATCACACCGAAAGGTGTAGAGATAGCTGAAGTCAGTGGGTTGGGTGCTCCCAAACCCGAAGCGGTTCGTGAAGGACTCCGTCTGGGATCAGTCACCGCTGACCGTGAGGTTTACGTACGCTTGGCCCCCAAGCGCAAAATGAAGGTGGACGAGATTCCCATCCAACTTCAGGTCTCCTACACGGATGAAGACGGAGCGCAGCGGATGCGTGTCTTCACCCGGCGTGTCAAAGTCACTAAAGAAGCTGACCAGATTGTCGAAACCATGGATGCTGAGTTGCCTACCACCTTTGCCGTCCAAAGGGCTGGTGAGGAACAGTATCGTGGTGATGTTCGCCGTAGCCAAGAAATCCTAGAAGAGGCGCAGAGAGCCATGGAATCTGCGGGTGCCAGCGCACCTCCTGCACTAGCTAAAGCTATGAGGAGGGCTAGTCGCGTCCTTGAAAGGGAGGCTGAGGAAGCTGAAGAAGTGGCGGTGCGTCAGAAGGCCGAATCAGCTCGGCGAGCACCGATGCGGGCAAAACAAGTGGCTGCCATCGCCGACGAAGACGCCGCCGGAAGCATGCAGCGTGCCCGAAGCTCCAGTAAAGCCCTCTTCGAAAATGCTGAAGAGGAAGAGGAATAGCAGACACTGCTATTGACAGTTAAACATTCTCTCCGCTGCTTTGTGGCGGCGGAGACTCCTTCTTTTTTTCGCCCACCGATTCCTAGGCTAGAAACGTTCCATAATAGGCTTGTATTGCTTGAAGAGGTAGCGGGAGATTACATAACGCTGAATCTGACTGGTCCCTTCATAAATCTGGTATAGTTTAGCATCGCGGAAGAGTTTCTGGATGGGGTATTGTTCCAGATAACCTTTGCCGCCATAGATTTGCAGGGCATCTGTGACAATGCGCATCGCGTCTTCAGCCCCAACAAGTTTGGCACAGCTCGAGATGACATTAGAGAGGTGCTGTTCTGCCTTTTGGTCTACGAGCCAGGCTGCTTTCCAGGTAAGCAGACGCATGGCTTCAATCCTAGCGTACATCTCAGCAATCATCTGTTGAATAGCTTGGAAGCTGGAGATTTTGTGTTCAAAGGCTTCCCGCTGCTTCGCGTAATTAATCGCATACTCCATTGCTGACCGAGCAAGACCGGTAGCCATGGCTCCGATGGCAGGGCGGGTGTGAACGAAGGTCATCATAGCTAGCATGAATCCCATCCCCTCACCACCCAAGAGGTTGTCTTTAGGAACACGCGCATTTCGTAAAACGACGGCGGCAGTATCGGAAGCACGATGCCCCAGTTTCTTAAGGGGCTTACCTGTGGAGACCCCCTCTGTGTCCTGGGGGACAATGAAGGCGCATAGCCCATTGTGCCGCTTGGTGCCTTTGAGGCGAGCAAAGATTACGTAAAGGTCAGCGAAGTTCCCGTTTGTGATCCAGAACTTGCTTCCATTGAGGATGTAGTCGTCACCGTCTCGTTCACAGGTTGATTTAATGCCTGCAACGTCTGAGCCCATCCCAGACTCGCTGGTCGCGAAGGACACGAAGCGTAACTTCTCTGTTAGGAAAGGGAGCCATTTTTCTTTCTGGGCTTGGCTTCCCCCAATGATTATGGGGGATGCTCCAAGGTCGTTGACATAGATTGAGGTGGTCATCCCTGCACAGGCAGCCGCCATCTCTTCAACAACGAGCACAGAATCCAATGAACCGTGACCAGGACCACCGTATTCCTTGGGTATACCGAGATTCATGAGCCCTGCTTTGTGGGCTTTCGCTATGACCCCTCGGGGGAATTTACCGGTCTTGTCATACTGAGCAGATACCGGGAGAACTTCATCGAGAGCGAATTTCCTTGCCTTTTCTTGGAGTTTATTCTGCTCCTCTGTAAGTTGAAACCCAATCATGATATTTAGCCTCCTTCCCTGTAAATCCCTTTTGCAAGTATTTGAGTTAAACTCTCTTACTAAGGAGTCGTTGTCTGCCTTATGCGACATCGTTTTAGGCGGCAGGCTCTCTAAGGAGCTAGCTTCCTAAAGAGGTGAGAATGATGCCTGAGAAGGGTCAGCCAACTGAATTCGCTGGTGACAGTTCCTTTGAAGAGACACCACCTCTGAAGTCTAAGCGAATTCTTACAGCAAGAGGTATATGCCTCGCAATTTTCCTTAATATCGTATACACATTAATCAATGCCTATCTCGGGCTTAACTTCGGTATGGGGATGGGCTTTGGCATCATCACCGTGCTTGTAGCATATGTCCTCTTTAACCGTAGAGGCGAAGGCAGTAATCGCCAAGAAGTCACCACTGCGATGGTTGCATCGACAGGCTTCGTTATGTACTATCTGCTATCCTTGTCAATCTACATCCAAGCCTACGTACCTGGTGCTAATCTGCCCTGGTGGTTGGTACCCTCTCAAGATGTTCTTCTCTATGGTAGTATACTGGACCCAGCTTGGATTGTCCCGGTTATTTTTCATTTCGTGTTTGTGATTGCTGGAACACTACTGGGAATAGTAATCGCCCTAGCTCTCAGTGAGTTGGTTCTTGCACGGAAGAAGTCGGTTTTTCCCTTCTACACAGCCAGCGGTGTGACCATCGATACCTGTTTCCAGTCAGAAACCGAGTCACGGTTTATGTTCAAATGGCTGGGGATTGGGGTTCTCCTGACCTTCATCCAGGGGATTATCAACCTCCTTGTTGAACCCTTTGGGTACAGCGCCACCGACTGGGACTTCACCCCCTTTCTTCCGACCGGTTTCGCTTTAGGGTTTATGCTGAACATCAGCCTAATGGCGGTTAGTTACATCATTGACCCCAAAGTTTCCATTACACTGCTTTTCGCAGGTATCATCACCTATCTGGTCCTTGCACCCCTTCTGACCGTAACGGGGCTGTTTGTGCCACCTCCTTCACCCACTGGCATGGATTTTTACTTTGATTTCCTCTTCAATTTCTCTCTTAGCCCAGCCTTAGGCATGATGCTGCTCAGCAGCTTCGTTGTCCTCGGTATCCACAAACTCCGAGCTCGCCTAAAAACCAAAGAAGAGATTGATCCTGAACCTAAATCCGAAATCCGTGACAGTCTAGGCTTTGGTGAATACACCCAGCAGTTTTTCCGAGGGCTTGGTAAAAAACCGAAGCTGGGTGTTTCCGCCCTACTCCTTCTTGCCTTCTTCGTTATACTCACTGTTGTTGTTGATCTTTTCTCACCCTATCCCTTCTGGATTAGTATAGTAATTGCCCTTTTCCTTATGATACCTGTGGCAGTCATTGATGTGTATATTCTAATCAAGTTCGTCGGTGAAGCAGGACTCGGAATGGGAATCCAGCGGCTGGCCTTCTACGAGGTACCCCTTGCCTCTGTAGGCCTTTCTGGTTACTTGCCCTTTCTAGCTTACCCCCGGCTGAATCCCTTCGCTACGACCGATCTTCTCGGGAACCTGAAGATAGGGGAAATTACAGGCACCCCCAAAGGGGCAATCTTGAAAGCGCAGCTTCTGAAAATCCTGCCTGGCAGCATTACGAGCATAATCTTTGTCTTGGCTGCGTGGTACTTCGTCGGTTTCCCCAGCGAATCCTTCCCAGCAATCGGGGTGCTCCAGAGCTATGCTATCGTGACCCTCTTTGCAACTTGGGGCGTTGGAATCAACCTTGTGACTTTCCTCGTTGGGGGCCTATTAGTTGGGGTTCTCGCCGCTTTCGCTCCCATCTCGTCCCTCGGTGTTGCTCTAGCGATGTTCCTCCCACCCTCTTACTTTATCCCCTTCTCCTTTGGTGGGTTCATCCGCATCTACAGTGATCGCAAGTTAGGAAAGAAGTGGTTCCAGGAGCGAGGACAAATCATCGCTATCGGCTTTATTGCAGGGGCTGCCATCACACAAGTAATCATGGCATTCCTCTAATTGTAGATGATTTCAACATGTTGTCTAAAGAAGAAACGGTAAGGTTGTCGGCGGGATATGCCGAGAGGGGATTCCTCTGCTCTGAAGCTGTGCTGCTGGCTCTGAGTAAATATCAAGAAATCAAAACTGACATCATTCCTCGGATCGCCACAGGCTTTGGCGCAGGAATCGGTCGAATAGGTGAAGTGTGTGGTGCTTTCACAGGAGGCGTGATGGGCCTGGGGCTCAAGTACGGAAGAGTAAAAGTTAGCATGGATCCCGCTGAACGCCCTGTTCACTGGTTTGCCACCGAACTTGTAAAACAATTCAAGGCAGAGTTTGGTCACCTCCGTTGCCGAGACCTGCTAGGGTTGGATGTGTCGAGTAGGGAGGCACTGAAGAGGTATCGTGAGCAGAAGATGTGGGAGAATCAGTGTCGTGAATACATCAAGACAACGACAAGCTTAGCTTATGAGATTCTCCAGAAAGAGTAAGGGCTCTACTGGAAACATTTATTTATGTCCGTTTGTTTTTTGGCAGTTGTAGGAAGGGGTTCAACATCTGTTCGATTCAGAGAACTCTTTCTACGAGCTATTAGGAGATGCCTCAAAACATTGCTAACCTACACTGCATTGAAAGACGATGGCTGTGAGAATTCTTCTCCACTGGACATGCCTCCGTGGTCTGAGACCATGTCCGAATAGTGTTAGCTGGCAGCTTAGGTGGGCTGCCTTTGATGGGCATCGGTTGCTACTTCTTAGGGCTCTTACACGCAAATAGGAGTTCCTTTCGGTGATACGGACTCGACAGTAGATTCTCCTGTTTTGGGTCGGGTTCACACCAGAAGTTTCGTTGGCATCTTCAAGGCTAGTCAATAATAGGTTAATCATTTATCTAATCATATAACAAAGTAACATAACATTTAAATATAAGTATTCCTATCCTATTTTCAATAGACACCTCTGGTGAACAATGCTGGCTAGGAAGATTCGGATCAGGAAACTAACCCCGATGGGCCATGAAACCGTTATGGCAGATCCGGAAGACGTGTTGCCCATCATCGAGGAGGCGTTGATGCAGCGCCGCTTCGTGTTTTGCGAGCCTATGCGGGTGATGGTTCGCAACCTCAACGAGGCGCGTCGGCTCATGAACGACCTCCAAGAGGTGGTGATTATGCCGCCGGTTGCCGGCGGCTGCTCCATCCATTTCCACCCAGAAGGACCTATCTGATCGGTGAATGTTGACAGTGATTAGTAAGCGTGATGCACGACGTAGTTTGCGTTCGAGCCTTTTGGACCGCGTTCGTAACAACCCCAGAGATGCTGGGCTTTATTCACTTTCCAAGCGGAAAGTACGAGTGCGATTAGGGAAGCAGAGTTTGGTGTTGCGTGAATGCGACCCGTTGGTAGCAGAGATTGATCGAATTCTTGGTGAGTATCGCGCACAAGTGCAGGCATCAATGGAGCCTGCTCGTGTTGTCAACGGAAAAGCAGAACGCAGGGCTAAGCGTCTACTCCATGAGATTGCTAGGAAGCACGAACGTCTCCGCCTTGAAAACGAAGAGGTTTTCGTTACTAGCACCAACGGTGGTCGGTACGTGATTTCCATTAAGGGCGGTACTGTGTATTGGCTTCGTGGTAGGACCCGACGATATGTTTGTGTTATCGCGGACTATTGGTACAAGGGAGAGCGCCTCCCCCAGGCAGATCTTGTTATCGCTATCGCGCTCACCATTGCTTATGCCCCAAGCCTCATCCACACCCTGTGAAGGGTTCAGCAATTTAGTGAAATGAGTATGACAGCTTTGAGAGATTAAAGAAGAATCTTAATGATTGGTGATTATCGACTGTGACTAGTAAACGTGCTGTACGACGAGGAATGCGTGCAAGCCTACTGGACCGTGTTCGTAGAGACACTAGAGCCACTGTAATCAAAGTGGTTTCTAAACGCAAGGTGTTGATTGGACATGGTAACCTGAGTCTAGTGTTGCACAACACTGACCCTCTAGCTGAAGAAATCGAGCAGATTTATGATGCATACCATGAGAAGCAGATAGCTGAATGGGAGGCTGCTCAGGCCCTCAATGCCGTCAAGGCCGCATCTCAGAGGGCCAAGCGTTTACTCCACGAGATTGTACGGGAACACGATTGCCTTACTATTGAGGATGGAGACGTTATCGTTGATAGTGCAAATGGTCGGCGATACGCGATTTCGATCAAGACCGGCTCCACCTACCGTATTGGGAGTAAGAAGCGCCGCTTTGTCTGCGTACAGGTACCCTACTCCTTTCCTGGTGGTCATGTCCTTCCACTTGCGGACAGGATTATTGCTAAGGTACTTACAATCGCCTATGCCCCTCGCTTCATCAATACTCTTTGAGAGAATCATTGAGCACCATAACGCCTTTGAATTGGGAGCGAATGTATGAGACACAGAAGGCGATGATGACATGGTGCAGAACCGTGATATTGCAAGAGTTTTCTATGAGATTGCAGATATTTTGGACTTGCTGGGGGACCGGTTTAAAACTAGAGCCTATCGTCGTGCAGCCCGCTCCATTGAGGGGCTCTCCGAGCACCTTGCTGACATTGCAGCCCGAGGAGCCCTTGAAGAGATTCCCGGGGTTGGAAAAGCGATTTCAGGGAAGATTCAGGAGTTTCTCAAGACAGGGAAAGTAAAAGCCCTTGATGAGCTGCGGAGAAAGGTTTCCCCTGGCTTAATTGAGATACTCCGGATACCTGAAGTGGGCCCTCGTACTGTGCAAACTCTTCACGAAAAACTAGGTATCAGTACGATTGAGGAGTTGCAGAAGGCGCTTGAAGAACATCGGATTCGTGACCTGCCTGGCTTTGGTGAACGGAGTGAGGAGAGTATTCGCCGCAACCTCGAATTGTACCTCAAACAGCGCCAGCGAAGACCTCTCAGTTCAGCATATCATCTCGCACAAAAACTACTAAAAATCCTTAGAGAGGTTCCTGGCGTTGAACAGATTGAACCCGCTGGAAGCCTTCGACGATGGCGGGAAACTGTGGGAGACCTTGACATTTTGATTGCTTCGGAGAAGCCAGTACCCATAATGAAGGCGTTTACTGAAATCTCTGATGTTAAGCAGGTTCTCGCTCATGGTTCAACGAAATCAAGCATTATCCTTAGTGATGGGATGCAAGTAGATTTGCGAGTGGTCAAGCCTGAGAATTTTGGTGCTGCCCTGCAATATTTCACGGGGTCGAAAGCGCACAATATTGTGTTGCGTCGTATCGCCCAGAAAAGGAAGTGGAAGTTGAGCGAGTATAGTCTAAGCGATACCAAGGATGGCAGCGTCATTGCCCAGCGAACGGAGGCTGAAATCTACGAGGCTCTGGGAATGTCATGGGTTCCACCTGAACTCCGTGAAGACACGGGAGAGATTGAAGCTGCACAGAAAAATCAGCTCCCAAAGCTGGTGGAACTCGGTGATATTCGTGGAGATCTGCACGTGCACACGAAATGGAGTGATGGCAGAGACACCGTCGAAGCAATGGCAAAGGCTGCTATCCAGAGGGGATACGAGTACATTGTTATCAGTGACCATTCAAAGCGAGTAAGAATAGCGAAGGGGCTGGCTGAGGAAAAACTACGGGAACAGATTGAGGAAATTCGAAAGATAGACGAAGCACTCACTGATATCCGCATTCTGTCGGGTGTTGAGGTAGAGATTCTTTCGGATGGAACACTTGATCTTACTGATGATGCGTTGGCTGAAACTGATGTTGTCACTGCCTCAATCCACTTTGACACGAGAGGCTCTGAAGAAGAGATGACAGAGCGCTTTCTTCAAGCGATGGAAAACAAGTATGTTGATATCCTTGCCCACCCTACAGGTCGGTTAGTTGGTCAACGCCCCTCTTATTCAGTAAATCTAGACAAGCTGATGGAGGCTGCCAAGCGTCACGGTGTGTTTCTTGAGATTAACTCTTATCGTTTTGATTTATCAGCTGTTGAAGCGCGGCGGGCTAGGGAACGGGGGCTCAAGCTGGCTGTGAACAGTGACGCTCATTGGGCAATGGGACTCGAAATAATGAAGTTTGGTGTAGCTGTGGCGAGGAGAGGATGGCTAGAAGCAGGAGATGTCATCAATACTCTCTCCTTTACGAAGCTCCGTCAGATATTCAAGCACATCCATTAGATAGGGGGTTTCGTTGCCCTTTTGGGTAATGATTCATTTTCTTCTGGCTTTTACGATCCCCACAGGTAGGTGCTCTTCACCGTGCTGTTGGAGCTTTTCATAAGCTGCGTTCCACCGTTGTAAGAGATTTTCCCTAATTTTCTCATCTTCAATCTTCCCAACAATCACCCTTGGGACACAAGCTAGAAAGTGTGGCTGATCTATTTCCATTATCATTGAATCGGTCACTTCTCCTCCTGCACTTTCAACTAATTTAGTTAATTTTTCGAGGGGAAGGTAGTGGATATCATCTTTCTCTCCAGTTCGGGCCTGGAATATCTCTTCTCGAAGGTTATACATTTCCAGATGAGCCTTCTGAGCCTTCGTCTTGGCGATTGGCAGGGATTCTGCTATGAAAATCCGTGGAGATAGTCTTAGCATTTCTTTAAGAATTTGAGTGATTGTTGATTCATTTCGAAAACTTCGTATTCCGTGAACTACTACGGCGAGATTGAAGCATTCATATTGTAATGGTAACTTGGTCGCATCGTGGGAAAGAGGGATTACTCGTTGCTTCATTCCTGCTTGGATTAGGATTTCTTCGACGAATCGCCATCTCCCAATGTCAACGGTAACGACTCTTCCTTGGTCACCTACTAGATGTGCTAGTACGGTTGTGGTTATTGCGTGGGCCCCACAGCCAATTTCAAGTATGTTCATACCGGCTTCGATGTTTGCTTCTCTGAGAACCTTGTATCGTTCAATCATTTCAAAGTGAAGCCAGAAGGGGGCGGGTTCCTGTGAGCCACGTTTAGGAATTCGTCTGATTATTTCCGCGAATTCACTGTCTAGCTTTTCAAGCCTCGTTTGAAATTCGTCGCTACTAGCCATTGTAAACTCAGTATCCACTAGGGCGCTTGTAGTAATTATATGTTGAACCGCTGATGCTGTTTAGTATGTTCGAGCGATGTAGGTGACAGCGTTCGCTGTTTTCCCGCAGACAACACAGGGACCCCAGGGCTTCTCTTTCCGATCGAGTCGTGTTCCTCGGGTTTCACCGCCAGTTTCTTCCTTGATTTGATCCGAACAAGCTTCACCCTCTAGCTCCATGGTACAGAAGCTTACCCGGGCAACCTGTTTGTCCTGAAGAACCTGTTCAATCTCTTTGATACTGTTGGCATCACGAATCGCACCGGTGAATCGTTCCTTGGCACGCCTGAACAGCTCCTTTGTTAACTCCTTACCGAGTTGCTGAATCTTCTTCTTCAAACTGGCTAGCGGCACAACAATGCGCTCACGAGAGTCTCGACGGAAGACGGTCGCGGTTTTTTCCTCCACTTCACGATTGCCAATTTCAAGGCGGAGCGGAACCCCTCGCATTTCCCAATGATAATACTTGTCACCCGGGCGGCGATCAGTGTTGTCAGTGTGAACCCTGAAACCTGCCTTAAGGAGCTTCTTCTCTAACTCTTTACATCGTTTCTCTACGGCCTGCTTTAAGCCCTTTTTCGGAATTGGAATGATAACGACTTGTATCGGGGCTAGTTCGAAGGGAAGGAGCAGACCATCGTCGTCACCGTGGACAGCAATAAGCCCTCCGTAGATGCGGCTAATCGCGGGGCCATAGCATGTCTGGAAGGCGTATTGTTCTTTCTCGTCTTCGTCGATGTATTTGATGCCGAAGGCTCTGGCGAAGTGGTCTCCTAGATAGTGGGTGGACGGCAGCTGCATTAGTCGTCCGTCTGGCATGAGTGTGTCCGCAGCACAGGTGTACACAGCCCCTGCGAATTTGTCCCATTGTGGACGTTTGAAGGTGATTGCTGGGATGCCGAAGCGTTTTGTCACAACGTTCTCTGTCATTTGCATGTCTTCTAGTACTTGAGCCTCTGCCTCCTCACTTGTGGCAAAGACATCGTGGGCTTCTAGCCAATAGAATTCCCGGCTTCTTAGGAATGGACGGGTCATCTTACCCTCATAGCGCCAGACCTGGCAGCTTTGGTAGCGCTTGAAGGGAAGGTCACGCCAGCTGCGAAGCCAGAGCTTGTACATCGGATACATCGCTGATTCGCTGGTTGGTCGGAGAGCTAGTGGATCCTCGAAGGTGTAATCCTTCCCTGCTCGAGTTACCCAGAAGACCTCCGGTGTGAAGCCTTCAACGTGATTCGCCTCTTGTTCTAGGTTGGCTGAGGGGATAAGGGCAGGGAATATGACGGGCTGATGGCCATGGCGTTCAAGCTCTTTTTCGTAGATGTCGTACATAATCTTCATTGTCATGACCGACCAGGCGCGGAAAACTACAAACCCTTTGACGCCGTACCTTAGGTCTGATAGCTCCGCTCGCTTATTGATCTCGGTGAACCAGTTACTGAAGTCTTCTCTCTTGTTGAAGTGGAAGGTTACTGGTTCCTCCGTGGCTGTTTGCGTTTCTTTCGAGTGTTTTGATTTTGTCATAGAATTCACCTGCCGTTGGTCTCACCACTGCTATCGACGAGTACCAGCGGAAAAAGTGTATCGAGTATAGTCCAAGCTAGGCGGAGGGTCTTAGTGACCAAGTTGGAGGCTGGGAAAATGAACACCTAGCATTGTTCTAACCTCGGAGCTTCTGACTATATCAAACCTTAAAAAACCTTCTCTTTCTGTGCATCATTCTTGCTATATACACTAACTGTGTGACAATTTTTTTACTAGAGGACACAATTGTAGAAGAACCTGTATTTGTTGAGGGTAAGAGTATGACTTCGAGCCAAGAGATTTTTGATTCGTTGATTATTGGAGCAGGACCTGCGGGGCTTTCTGCAGCTCTTCATCTGGGATTTCAACGTCGGAAAGTTGTAGTCGTAGATCGCCGCAGTTCACCGATGTACTTCTACACTAACCCTGTGAATAACTACCCAGGGGTTAAGCCAAACTGTAGTGGTGTCCAGATTCTGAAAAAAATTCAGGGAGAGGTTAGTGAATATGGTATTCCCATTCAAAGCGGTAATGTGATCAGCATCCAAGGGAAGTGTCCTGATTTCGAAGTCGAAGTTCTACCAAAACGGCGTACAGCACCTCCAACGATGTTTAAGGCTAAGACCTTGGTATTTGCTACAGGTACAGCTAGGATGCACCCATGCGTGAAAGGGGATTGGCGGCGGTGGTTACGTTACGCTGGAAAACAGAATATTAGCTTTTACTGCCCTGAGTGCGAGAGCCCCTTGACCACAGGGAAAGATATTATCGTTGTAAATACAGGGACGGTAAATTCAGCCTTGTATATTGCTAATCGGGTCAAACCATTTGCTAAAAGAATCCGCATCTTCATGACTGAAGATAGCTACATGCCCTTCAAGGAAGAAGACAAGGATATTCTTGACAGATCAAGGTTCGAGTGGACAAGTGGACTAATTGAACGTATTGAAGCTGCCACTCCAGGGGAAAACCAGCGATTAATCACAACAACAGAGCAGGTGTTCGAGTGTAACCATTTCTTCGTTGCCTGGGTAGCAATACCCCGCAGTGAGTTAGCTGTGAAGATGGGGGTTGAAGTCGATCAGAAGGGCAATATAATCACTGACCATCGGGGAAAGACCAACGTCGAAGGCGTATGGGCGGCGGGTGACATCCGCCCGATTACTCAATCAGTAGCCATGGCTGTTGGCACAGGTAACTACGCTGGAGTGATGATAGATCACTTTCTCCGAAAGCTAGACTAGTAGACCTCTTGGAATCGTCAAGATACACTTCTAGTAGAAGGAGGGTTGCTGTTCGTAGACGTGCTTGGGAGGTTTCATTTTCCCAGTTTTTTCTGGTGATAGCACTTCTACAAGCTCGTAGTCTCGTTTCCCTAGTCCGTATTTTTCAGCATAGTCTATTACTAGGTAGGGATCTTTCATTTCACCCCAAATCCGTTGGAATGGATGGAGTTTTGCCTTCGGATCAAGGTTTGTGTGTTTGAAATAGGGAGGAATTGCCTGCTCGATTAGACCTTCTTGGGCTATGAGGTCTAATGTTGCCATATCGACGGCGACAATATCATGGCTCGCAATTAACCCTATTTCCGGAACGATTATGGGTTGACAAAGACCCATACAATCGCAGTGGGGAGTGATTTGTAGTGCAAAGTTTAGGTAGAAACATTTGTTCTTGTCGAAGGTATCTAAGACTTGCTTTGTCGCAACTGCCATCATTTCCTGGAATGAGCTGAACGTTTCAGGGAGCACCTGAAAGGACCCGACATCTTTGTCAACTTTGAGGCATTCCATACAAAGGGAGTTGCGGCAGTTAAACATGACAAATCCCATTTTGTGCTTTTCCTTATCATAGCGTAAAGCATTGTAAGGACAGGATTTGACGAGTTTCTCAGCATGTTCAGGTGTGCATTTATCCGCATCCCAGAACGGAACTGCGTATATGACTCCATGAATCTTTTGCCAACGTGAAGGTCCAGAGTAAGCGCCCAAGGCTAGATTCTTTATTGCACCGCCGTAGCAGCAGGCACCGTGGCCTTTTGCATGCGTTAGGTCGATTAATGCGTCAGCGTCGTGCATGACGCCACCCAGGTCTAAGTCCTCGACATTGGCAAAGTCTACCTTGACCGATTTTGTATACCCGTCTTTGACTCCAGCAACAGGGATGATTGGGCACCCGCAGGTCTCGGCTGTGTAACCCCGGTCAGCGGCATTGTAGACTGAAGTCGGATTATCAGTGATAAAGGGCCAGCCACCAGCCTCTTTCACGGCTTTTACAACTCGCCGGACGAAAAACACTGGGACTGTTTGATAGCCATCTTGGAATCCTAGATGCATCTTTATGGCTACTTTGTCTTTTTCTTCGATGGTTGAGAAGTCTAGTTTCTCGATGATTTTGTCCATCTTTGCTCCGAGGGAGGCAAATAGAGCGTCTCGGCCCTGTTGGATAGAGCCAAAATACACCTTTGTTTTAGCCATTATAACCACGAACTATTCTCAGTAAGTGAGAATACTGGTGCATTATATGATAAAAACATTACCATATAGTGAGAAAAATCATCTGATTCGGCTTTTCAGTTCCTGAAGGGCAGACGGTATCTGTTCTAGTTTTTCCGGTCGACTCTTTGCAGTTAGTATCACATCATCGTCGATCTTGAGGACACGAAGTTCAGGGCAAGAGAAAAGTGGAGAAATATCAACCCTTTCTAAGGGATTGCCTTGAAGCTCAATTTGCTGGATTTTGGGGCAATGTTGTAGGCCCCAGAGATCTATATCACTCAGCTTGTTTTCTGAGAGGGTTAGGAATTGCAGGTTTTGACTGTGTTGCAAGTTATCTAGCTTTATATCCTTCAACCGATTTCCAGCAAGATCGAGTGTTCTCAACCCTGAGCAATTACGAAGAGCCCGAATATCGATTCTGATTAGCTGGTTACCCCTGAGAGATAGCCTCTGTAAATCTGTACAATTTCGCAGAGGTTCAAGTTCAATATTGGCTAATTGGTTCCAGCTAAGAGTCAATTCAGCAAGGTCTCGGCAATACCCCAAGGGATCGATGTCTATCTTCTCAAGTTTGTTTAGAAATAAATGAAGAGCCTGAAAATCCTGACACTTACTAAGGGGCTTCAGGTCAACTCTAGTTAGCTTATTACGATAGAGATCGAGGGACTGAAGGTTTGTACAACTCTTGAGGGGATCAAGGTTTACTTTTACTAGTTTGTTTCCTGCAAGGTTCAGGGTTTGGAGACTACTACAGTTGCTGAGTGGAGTAAGGTTTATCGTTCTTAGGTGATTTTCTGAAAGATCAAGCTCTAACAGGCTAGGACACTCTTGAAGAGGCTTTAAGTCTACGGTGGAGATACGGTTGAAAGAAAAAGATATTGATTGTATTCTAGGACCTTGTAGAAGCCTGAGATTTACCTTTGATAACAGGTTTTCAGAGAAGTCAACCTCTCGAAGACTAGGGTGTCTCCTTAAGGGACTCAATGCAACACGTTTCAATTCATTAGCACGGAGATCTAGCACTTGTAGTTTTAGGCATCTTTTCAGAGGGCGGAGGTCAATCTTCTGAATACCATTCCCAGCAAGAAATAACACCTGCAATTCGGAACACGCTTCAAGTTGGGAAAGATCAATCGAGGCTATTCCAAGAAGGCTGAGTTTAATCGTAGTTTCCTGTGTTGAAATTCTTGTGTCAATGGTTTTCCCTGAACTAGTAGTGAAAGAAAGAAGCGCTGTTTTCATCGGTCAAACTCCTTAGTTTTGTAACACTGTTACTCGTTTAAGGGTAAATTCTTTTCCAAAAATGAGGAAAGAGAGAAGGCGGAGAAGAAACCCGACACCGTTGTCCAAATCCTATCCAACTTGGGCGTAGGGCCCGTGTTGGTGTTTGGTTCCTGCATCATGGGCGGGCACCACCCCCTGGGGGGTTGTCACCTCCCGCCTCAGCCAAGCGTTTAGGGTCTCCGCCCAACTGGCGGCGACCAACAACCATAGAAGGTTAAGAGCAGAGTTCAGGTCTCGCGCAATGGCTAGTCCACACATTCGACAGCGGTAGATTCGCTCTGATAAGGAAATAACTTCTTTGATGTGACCACACCTCGAGCAGCGCTTAGAAGATGGGTAGAAGCGGGAAGCCTGATAGAGTCGAGAGCCGTACCATCTCGTCTTGTAGGTGAGTTGTCGACGTAGCTCCCCAAACCCCGCATCAGAGATAGCTCTTGCGAGCCTGTGATTCTCGAGCATTTCCTCCACACAGAGGTCCTCGATTATAATGACTGACTTGGTTTTCGCCAGCCACGCTGTGACCTTATGGAGGGTGTCTCCTCTGATGTTGGCGATGCGGGCGTGGAGCCGCTGGAGCCTGAGGCATACTTTTGCCCGGTTTCTACTGCCCCTCTGCTTTCTGGAGAAGCTACGCTGGGCTCTGCGGAGCTTGCGATCATAACGAGAAAGAGCCCTAGGGTTCGGGAACTTTGTGCCATCAGAAACCGTTAGGAGGGTTTCCAGCCCCCAATCAGCCCCCGCCTGAGGTCCCGTGTTTTCGGGTACTGTGATGCGTTCTTCCACCTGCACCGATACAAACCACCTGCCTGCCTTCTCCGAGACCGTTGCAGAAAGCACCCGACACCAAAAGTTCTTGCTGGGCAAGTAGCCCCGCTCCTTCAGACGAATGATGCCGAGTCGGGGGAGCTGGATGCGGTCATTGAAGACTCTTATAGTTCCAGTGAGGCGGAAGGAGCCCACACCCCGTTTACGGGACTTATAACGGGGGAAGCCGGGTTTCTCCCCATTTTTGAGGCGGCGGAAAAAGTGCCGGAAAGCTCGATCTAGGTCCCGCAGGGCTTCTTGGGGTGCGCACTTGGACACCTCATACATCCAGGGGAACTGGATGGCTTTGAGTTGGTTGAGTTGGCGGTGGAGCTCCATAGCATTGGACGATTTTCCAGTCTTCTGGTATTGGCTGAGCTTTTGTGTGAGCCCCCAATTGTAAGCGAAGCGAGCAGTTCCCGAGTGCCGGGAGAGGAGGGTTCGTTGTTTGTGGTTGGGACGGAGCTCCGTCTTGTAACCTCTGAGGATGAGCATGTTAGGGTTTCGGACGAGGGCTTTAGCTAGGACCATTTTTCCACTCCGACTTGTTCTTACTAGTCTAAGTGAGTCTTTCACATTTTAACTCCCGGTATTACCCAGCACTAGACCTTACGATATAAGTGGAGGTCTTCCAGAGGAACTAATCGATAATAGAGGGTAACCGACGAGTGGGTGTTTTATTACACTGGATTTTTACGCTACAAAGAACCATTCACATCTGTAGGTAAATTCCATCTAAAGAGTATTAAAAGAAGAAGTGGTGAAGGGGAAGTGCCTCGACACCCTCTGCGAGGACGATTCCCCTTCGAGACCAGTGCATCCGGCTATACGGTTGCTGCTGGTGTTTGTGGACCTACGTGCCTTCAAAGACACACGATTGTGTGTCAGAAGTAAGTGTTAATGTCGGGAGAGGAGGATCTGAAGTGCTTTGCGCTGGATTGGCCTTGCTTGCGGGTTGTGGCATCCGGTGAAGGCACGTTCTGCCTGGGGGGCCTTTGTGAAGTTTATTTTTTCTTTCATTGCACATCACCTCCGGTGTTGTTTGTTAGTTTATTTTCGTGTGAGGATTAGTCCGTGGGCGAATGCGTTTCGGGCTTGGTGGGGGTTGTGTGTTGGTTTGTTTTGCTTTGAGTTCATTTCTATTCATCTCGTGTTCTGCGTGTTTGTTCTCACGCTACGAGAATTGTGGTACACACTATGATATAAATGTTCTGGTCTAAGAGAAATAGACACTTATGTATGAGATAATACGAATACGTGATGAGGAGATAAGTAATACAGTTGAAAACACACTATAATGTAGGGAGATTATTCAGACTAGCCAGAATAAGTGAACCCGCCCCATACACCTAACCTCATACCCTCTAGTGCAATAGGATCCTCTGGCAAGAACGCGTTAAAACACGTTGTAATCCCTAGAGTATAACCTTGAAAGAGGTAAAAGCCCGGGGCAGTCCCTCTCCACTACCTCCACCCCGCAGGAGTTTGGTCAGTTGATCGAACTACTAACCTAGAATTCTAATCTACTTGAA
>JAEOTB010000043.1 GCA_016840065.1 Candidatus Hermodarchaeota archaeon
ATGAATATACCCCCGCTAATGAAATAGGGTAGAAAAAGCCACCACCCAAAAGACTGAAGGATAAGGGCAGTAGAGAGAGGCTCTCCAATTGGCAGAAGGGAAACTATCCCCGCAACTAGGAGAAGCCCTACAGACCATTTCCGATATCGGGGCATTGGCAGAAGAGCCATACCATACATCCCACAAATGATACCAACCATTAGTTTCACTATGGGGATTCCAATGAGCAGTAACAAAGTAAACATGAAGTACTCGAAGTCAAGGTCAACAATCATTATTATTCCGAAGCTTATAGTCAAACCGAAGGTCATCATGCTCATGAAGAGCACAATAAAGCCAATCATCGCTAGTATTCTAGCGACTCTACCAAAATGTCTACGATATTCATGTGTACGTGGTTCTTCTAGCTCAAATCCCAAGTTCAATCACAACCGGGGTATCAGATAAGGTAGGTTTCAAAAAGGTTTGCTAACCAAACCGAATATAATTCATCCGGGCTTTTATTTTCACAGGCTCGATAAGGGAGGGGGAGCGAAATTCGCTGTTAACAAAACGTCGTAGTTCTTGCATGATCTGGCGGTGAACAACGTCTGGGAGGTTTTCCCATGTCGAGGAGAATACACGCTGCTCAAAACTCTCCAATGTTTGATGGTAAGAGATATGGGCGATGGTGTGGAATTCACGACTCTCTACAGTGCCACCCATTTCTTCGAGTGCAACTATGACTTCTTCACCTGTAGCACCGAACCTCACTGGTGGATAACCTAGCTCGACACGCTGTTGTTCAAAGAGATTTGAGAGGCGAGAAGCACGCATTGGTGACTCTATGAAACCAGTAATCAAGATACCGCTTGGCTGGAGAAGCCGCTGTACTTCAAGGAGACTGTTTTGCCAGTCTGGGAAAAGATGGAACAGATGAATAGCAATGATAGCGTGGAAAAGGCCGTTCAAGAAGGGTAGAGCAACAGCATCAGCGGAAACCAGGTGATTACGCCAATGCGATGTGGTTTGTTGTCTCTCACAGGCTACACCGAGCATCTGCTGGGAAATATCAACTCCAACCGTTCTGACCCCTCTTTCCACAAATTCCCTTGAGATGCGTCCTGTTCCACAGCCTAAATCTAAAGCAAGGCTGTCTTCACCGGGTTCCAGTGTTTTGAGCATATCCTCGACGATATACTGCATAAAGGGTGCAGGAACTCCTCGAGTATTCTCATAGATATCTGCCACTGAATCGAAATCAACTCGAATGACTCGTTCCCCAGCTGAATCAGGCAATGAACTTCGAAAAGACTTATGCACTAACACCTAAAATCTTTCTTTCCAATATTCATTCACAACAGAAGGGCGACACAATGAGTGATAGAAAACAATTCATACTTGTATACCGTCCACTACGTTCAACCTTCCTAGATGACCAGACTGAAGAGGAGTCTGCAATAATTGGTGAACATTTCAAATACCTTCAGCAGCTACATAGAGAAGGTGTATTAATCATGGCTGGACGATGCGAAGACGCTACCTTCGGCATAGCCATCATATATGCTGATTCAGAATCAGAGGCACAGAAAATCACGGAAAGCGATCCAGCAATAAAGGGCAAAGTCTTCACCGGTGAACTGCGTGCCTTCAAGACTGCTCTTTCCTTGGATTCTGGCAGAAGTTAAAAAACTCGCCGTGCGAGATGCATCGAAAGTGAACCTCAATAAATCTCTCCCTCCAACGTGGTTCCATCATTTGCAAAAAAAGGGAATGTAGAAGATAGCAGAAGAGTTCGACAGAAACTGCAAATATATATGTAGACTACTATTCAAGATAGTCTCTCATTTAGGTGAGAGAAACCAATTGGATGGTAAAAGAATGAATAAACAACTAAAAGCAGCGTTTGCTACGGCATTCGCTATCGCAATGGTTCTGTCGCTACTATTTCTTCCACTATTTTATGTTCAGCCTACTACTAAAAAGACTAGTGATTTCTCTATGCATCGTGCTGCACCTCCTCCTGACGATGGACCAGTAACAGATCCTAGTGACCCATGGGGTCCTGGTTCTCCAAACGACCCTCCTGATGACCCTGTCGACGACCCTCCAGACTATGTTGGTCCTGGAGGTTCTAGTGGTACAATTAGCGGAAGTTCCTCTTCAGGTCTCTTTATTGAAACCCTCTCATGTACGATGTTGGAGGGCAAAGACACCGACGGGTCCCAAGCTATGGAAGCAGGGACTCTTGTTACCGTGTTTACGGACCAAAACGTCGACGTTGACTTCATTGCTGAAGCTGACGCATCGCTTACAGAACTTGGTACTCGATTGACTACTAAACCAACATTCCTACATCTAATGGGAGTTGGTGGCCTTGCTACAGCTTCAGGAATTCCATCGGTTCTTATGCAAACAAGTGAAGGCGGAGCATACCTTTATCCCGTTGATTTCTATTATGAACTAGATGACTTAAGTGGTTGTCATCTTGTTTACTTCAGTTTTTGCTATGGATTTGCCGCTGAAGGAGCAGGAGATAGCTTTGATGACTTCAGTTACGTGTTTCTCGATAGACTTCATGTTGATTACGCCATTGGAACTCGCCAAGTAGTCAACACTTTGGGAGCATACACTCTAGCTTGGTCATTCTATGAATCACTACTCTATCATATAGAGACTGACAGTGAACTCGGAAACAACGTTGAACACGCACTTTCGCCATCAGTAAAGAATCTGGCAAAACTTCGTGCACGCAACATTCTCGAAAATGTAGCAAACGTTGGGACTTTACCTGTGACACTAATAAATATGCTATTTAACAAGGCTTTCTCAACCTTTCTCCTAGCTTGGTTTATATCCTTTGTTAGATGGTTGCTGACATCAATGAATGTCGATTCGATTATGGCGAATGAAATCAACCCTTCAATCGATTCGTTCTACTGGCGGAACTAGTGTACAGAAGTTTCAAGAACTCTCAGTAAAAGAACTTGGATTCAAGAAATGAGGAGAAGCAATGACCCATAAATCTTGGAGGTATTGTGCTTCCATATTACATTGTGTGGTAGTGTTACTCCTCCTTTTCTCTTTTTTTTCTCAACCAACAGTCCCAAATCTGAATCAATGTTATGATCATGATCGAAAAGGTGCTTCGTCCTACGAGGTTTCCCGAAAACAAGCTATTGTAGATTTTGTTAAAGAGCTTCAAATGGATGAAGGTGCTTTTGTATCCGAGTTAGGCTCTGCTCGAGCAATGAGTAATGTACTTGAATCACAATTTGCTGCAGAGACTCTCGCATCACTAAACGAACTTGACCAGATAGATACTATTGCCTTAACAACATACCTTACTCAGCGACAAACAGGTAGTGGAGGATTCACAGTCTCAATCTCGGATTCTGAGGTTAATATGTTAGCCTCATACACTACAGTTCTAGCGTTATATAGGTTAAATGAGTTGGATTCCATTAATACTGATTTACTTAACCAGTGGGTGTTGCAATGCTATCGTGGAGATGGTTTTTTTGGACGCACTCCAACTGTACTTGGGGATCCTCTATGGTCTACCCGTCAGGCAGTAGAAATTTTAGCACAAATTAACAGACTTCCGTCAGATGATATAGAAGGTGCAATCATCCAGTTTGTACTAGATCGGTATTCATCAAGTGGTGGTTTCGCATCCAATGCTGGCGGCACACCCTCACTATTAGCTACCTACTCGTGTGTAGTGATACTTCACAATCTAGATGCCCTGAACTGCATCCCTTCAATTAGTAATACTGTTAACTTCATTATGAGTTTTTACGACTCGAGTTCGGGAGCTTTCAATCACGATCTTCTCAGAGACACCTATCGACCGATTATCACCTTAGAAATACTCGGTGCATTGAGTCAACTTGACAAAGAGCTAACGAAACAATTTGTATTATCTTGTCAGAGCCATCTCCATGGCGCGTTTGTATATCGTCCATCAGCTGTTAATGATTCTTCAGAGGAATGGTTGGATATGTGCAATTATGCAACAATTATTCTACGAACCCTTGGTGAATTAAACAGTCTTGAAGACACATTTCAGGTTAATCATAGACCAAGTTGGTCTGGAGATAATACACCACCTACACCTTGGACTGAACCCACACAACCACCACCGACAATATCTATCGAATTGCTAGTGCCAATAATAGTAGTTGTAATAATCATTGTAATCTTTGCTCTCATTTTTTTGATGAGTTATATACGACAAGGCAAGAAGCGAAGAACGGTCAGGAAGCGAAGAACTAGAAGAACGGTCAGGAAGTAAGAAATTCATGCTTTCTCAAAGATCCCAAGTTAGATGAGACTAGGCTACTGCTTTAAACCAAAATGAATATCTTTATCCTCCTTCTACTTAGCCTTCAAGAATCACTAATACCTCTGGAATTGAATCATAATGCGGACTAAACTACTTCTATTCGGAATATTGCTAATACCCTTGATATGCATTGGATATATCATCTTCATGTTAACAGGGCCTTGGCAGGTCATCCTTAGTATTGGAATCGTTCTCTTTTATCCACCAAGTCTCCTCCTTGATTATTATGCTGAACATCGTACACGAAGTCCGTATTGGAGACATGCAGCAAGAACCCCCTTTGCTCTCATCAGCATGTCTTTTTTATTATTTATTTTGATTTATTATATGCATAGTAATCTTGACCTATTTATTCTTCCATTCTATGCACTGCTAGGAACTGAAGCAGAACTTCTCTGTCAGGTATCACTCAAGCCCAAATTGGCAGCAAGGTTCCCAGAGAAAACATGATAACAAAAGAAAAAGGATTCCTCCTAACTATACGTGTTCACAGTATTCCTGAATGTCAAGGCGAGGGTCTTTTCCGGTGAACTCCGTCCATTCGCTATAGCTCTCAGCCACTAAGCGATATCAGCGCTCCTTTGAATATCATAGAAGACCTCCTCTTCGATGGAGATTAGAAACTCCGGTGTTATATCCGCCTTCTTGGTTACTTGGTGTCGTTTAATCACTGTGGAGTTGGGATCCCACCACTGTAAGATTAGCCCAAGGTGCCACACTTCACGGATATCTAGAATCGCATGGATGAAGTTATACCATTGAACGGTCTCAGGAGCTTTCTCTAATTGGTGTTTCTGTCCAGCAATGAACTCCGCGATGGCTTCCTCAGAAAACGAGGAATGACGCCGCATCCGCTTCAGTTTGCTCTTAGGTACGGAGCCACGTCGTCGCCGAATAATACCCAATGTCGTATCACAATCACAATGCCTTTGAATAGGACGATAGCACCTATCATTTTCCCTCACACTAAGAATAGCAGGAGAACACTCTACAGGCAAGAACGTCATCTGATGTTCAACAAGTAAAGGTTGGAGGCGGCTCATCTCCACACTCTTAGCTAAAGTGGCAGTAATGAAATAACAGATACTACTCACCAAGCCCTCTTCACGGTGCGCTCCATAAATAGTAAATGGTAAGAGCCCCCGCACCAGGCTAATGTACTCTTCCCATTTTTCCTAGCACTTGATAACAATTAAAACAACTAACGTAGAATGCAAAAACAAGGTGTGTCCCGAAATGTCTCCAAAACGTGATCCTACCGCTTTTCTCGAAGAAGAATACCAAACACTTGTAAAACAGGAATTCGACTGGCGCCTCCGAGAACTCCAAGGCCCCAGCAGCCCCCGCTGCATCGTAGAGGGTAAAGAAGTAATCATGCTCTGCTCAAACAACTACCTGGGCCTTAGCACCCATCCCAAACTCAGAAAAGCCGCCATCGAATCCATCAAAACCCACGGCGTCGGCAGCGGCAGTGTCCGCGCAATCGCGGGAAACCTCGACCTCCACGAGGAACTCGAACGCCGCCTCGCCAAATTCAAATACGCCGAAGCCAGCCTCGTCTACCAAACAGGCTTCGCCGCCAACGCCGGCCTCATCCCCCAACTCGCAGGAAAAGGCGACCTAATCATCAGTGACGAACTCAACCATGGCTCAATCATCGACGGCGTCCGCCTCACAAAAGCCAGCCGCGCAATCTACAAACACTGCGACACCGACGACCTAGCTCGCGTTCTAGAAGAAGCATCCAAACACGACCCCACCTACCGCCGCATCCTCGTCATCACCGACGGAGTCTTCAGCATGGATGGCGACATCGCCCCCCTCGACAAAATCGTCAAAGCCTGCAAACCCCACGGCGCAACAATCTATGTGGATGATGCCCACGGCGAAGCAGTCCTCGGCGAAGGAGGCCGCGGCATAGTCTCCCACTTCAACCTCAC
>JAEOTB010000044.1 GCA_016840065.1 Candidatus Hermodarchaeota archaeon
GTACTGTGGTATTCTCAAGTTTACATTCCTTGTTTTTCACCATGTACACCTTGACGAAATTCCCTTATGTCGAATAATTCTTCTTGACAATTAGTATCGCGCCACTGATAAAATAGTAAATGAACAATGTGGAGTATGGGTTTAAATTCTCAGCGGACACCTATCTCTCCACGAAGCAAGAAACTGGTGACTGGATTTAGCTTGGTCTCTGGCAGAGCGAAGGTATTACTTTCTGCTTGTTTGTGTAGTGGTTCCCTGAATTATCATGAAGAGGCGGAGGCTGAAGAAGTCCTGGCTTTTAGGCCAGTCGTATGCTGCCATTTCTTCTTGTATCTGTTCCCACGTCATGTTATCTAGCCTTACTTCACACGCTAGTTGTTGGTTCTTCATTTGAGCGTAGTACATTCTGATCCAGTGGATGTCTTCGGAGAGGTTGGCATTTTTGATTAATTTCTCTAGATGCTTGAACCAGGCGGTGTGAAGGCTTTTTTCGCTGGGAACTTTGCCTCTTGTCCCTACATCCCCAATGATTACGGTTCTCTCTTGACCACTTATTATCCAGGTTTCTCTGGTAACTTGCTTATCGTGGGGATCAAAGAACGCCGCGGTAATGACGTGAAGGGAATTCGTGATGAAATTCTGAAGAGCATCTTGTACTGCTTCTTCTTTCTCCTTTCCCACTCCGGCAAATGATTCGATGAGCGTCCTGTCACCTATTTGCACTCTTATATCCAGTTGAATGGTCAGTCCATGTTTTTGTACTGGTCTTTCAAAGATTTCCCCATTAACTTTGACACCCGCCTCATTGAACGCCAGCCAGTTTCCCTGACTCTTTGCTATAATGCCATGGGCTTCAAAGAGTTCCTTTAGGTACTGATTAATCTCCTCTATCGTGGTCATGTTTAATTCAATCCTTTCCATCGATTTCTGCTTTCTCTAGTGTTTTGCTGACTTGTTCATCACTACCTGAAAATGGTTTTGATGGTTGGGAAAAGAAAAAAGGTTGGGTGGCGGCGCAATGCCGCCGAGTTATGGTCGTTTGCTTGGATTGGCTGCTAACTAGTGATTAGGTGTGTTCGACTTCTATGACTTTTAGTAAGTGGAGGATCTTGCGTTCGACTCTGTTGATGCGGGGGACATTGTCGATGACTATTGGGGATTGGCGTCCAGAGACTACTATTGTCAGTCGTCCGGCGGTGAAGAGGAAGTATTCGAAGAGGTCGCGGATTTCCTTGTGGATGTGGGCGTTGGTGGTGCCCCAGCGTTCTGAGTCGCCGAGGAGTCCTTTCTTGTAGATGATTTCGTTGTGGGTGATTCGGAAGTAGTAGAAGCGTGTGCTCACCCAGGAGATAAGGAAGAGTATAGCAAAGAAGAAGGTGAACCAGAAGAGAATGTACCAGTCGAAGAATAGGCGAAAATCGGCGAGGGGAATCCAGATGAAGATGCCAAGACCGACATAGACAAGCGCTATGACTAATATGATGATGATTACTAGTGCCATGAGGACGGCGACGACGCCTTTACTGAACTCAAAGGTGAGGATGTACATGTTCCAGGCGAACACGAAGAACCAGATGAATCCTAGTGTATACACCCAGTAGTAGTAAAGAGGAGAACCGTAGACCCAGATGGGTGTCATGAAGTATTCGAGGAGACCAATGATGAAGGATACGAGCATCGTAGGGTACATCAGAATTGTCTTGGGATAGCTGCGGACGGTGACTGAATCAATATCTATTTTTGGTTTTGGGGGATCGGACATGATAAACACTCTGAAAGATTTGATTATGTGTGTTGTGAAGCTAGACAAATATGCCCCTAGAACCTACTTATTCTTTTCCTGTTCTTTATACGAATCAGTTTTTTGGAAAAATCGGTTCCGCATTAAGTGGTTGTTGGAAAGGTTCTTTGGATTATTGGCTGTACTGCAACTGACTCGATAATGAACGCGACTGCCAGCCAAACTATTGCCTGTACAGCATCGATAGTAGCGAAAAACGATGCAGCGGTTGGATCCAATCCCATTAAGAAAACGGATATCACATAAGTTGATGCAAACCCACCAAAGATAGATGCTGATACCGTACACAAGCCAATGAAGGGAATGCGGTGTATTCGGTGTCTCCAAAGGGTTGGAACACCCGTACTTAGACCTAGTGCAATATTCCCAACTAATGGGATTAAGGAAAACTCAGTACTAGTTAATGCTCCGCTTATCCCGACTATTAAGCCACAAATTGCTCCCTCAACTGGTCCTAAGACAAGTCCAGTGAGAAAAGGCATTATGAACCCGGGTGTTAATTCAACAACTTCAGGTATAACTGGAATCTTAAGATATTGGCGAATTACCACTCCTAATGCTGCAAATATACCTAACAATGCATATCTGAATGTTAGTGGCATCCAGCTTTTAGGATATCCACTTTTTTGACCACTATCCGTCATGGCCAACTCCCATTCTTTTACTGACTTGGCTCCGGAAGAGGTATTTCGTCTTCAGATTCGAAGAAAGCAACAGCATCCTTTATGACTCCATCAAGCTCTTCGGCGGGGAAGGGTGTGTCCTCTTCGTCGCATATTTGGAGTTCAAGGGCTGATTCACCTATATGGAGAAAGGCACTGTAGTAGCCTGATGAGGTGACTAGGACGAAGCTTATGTTTTCATCCCGAAGTTGGAGGGTCCCATCCTTGTATGTTACAAAGAACTCGTTGCCCTCTAGTGGTTGTCCACCTCGTTGCCGGATAGAGCTATCTAAAGCAGTAAAGAATCGTGTGAGCTGGTTGATGTCATATCGGAGCCCATAGTTAATTACCCAATTGTATACTTCTGCTGTGGTAGTCTCGGTTTCGATGGATTCGCCTTCAAACTTGAATTTGACGCGGCGTTTCGGTGGTCCGATGGTGGCTCCAGCCACCTTTCTGAGCTGCTCTGTTACCTCCTTGAGGAGCTCTTCTTGTTCTTGCAAGACTGGCAAGTCTATATAACCCCAGATTGCTTGGCCGGAAACTATGTTGAGGTTCAGTTTTAGGGGAATGGTACTGGCTGCCGTACCTATACGCAGCTCTACCATCTCTTCACCGATTCGCTGCATACGGACCTCCCACTTGTCAGTGAGCGACCCGAGCACGTTTGCCAGAGGTTTGCCTGTTTTCCAGATGAATAGAGGGCATTTATATCGTGTTGGCACTGTACTCGCCTGTTTCCTCTGTTGCCCCGTAGCCTGCTCAAATATGTTTCTATGTGATTCTCCTGTAGAAACTTGATTCCACTGAACAAAACGAGAATAGAGGATACATGCTAAACAAGTTTAGGTGCTTTGAGAGTGGCGAGATAACAAGTCCTCGTTGCTTAATTTTAAGCGGGTTACAAGTTCAGCTATTACACCATCAAGGAAAACTGCACACGCGATTTCAAATTGAGTGCCCTCTGGGGTTAGGCTAGCCTCACCCCCAGCCTCTCTCCGCGCAATATCAATTTTAGTTCGGCCCACTAGGGGTACAACAAGATCGCTCATTCGACCAATCCAACTCTCTGGGTAGCTTGTGATTGACAGGATGTGGGGGTTGCTATCAAGGTAGGATTCGATAATCGCCTTCACAATGGCGGTGCGTCCGCTTCCAGAAATGACGATGAGTATGTCACCCTTCTGTAGTACGGGTACAGACCGACTGTTTGTTATGAAGTGAACAGACGCGTTAAGGTGCTCAAGACGAGTCTGGAACATCTGGGCAATCATAGCACTTCTGCCACTACCCACAATGAAGACGTGGCGTTTTTCCCTTA
>JAEOTB010000045.1 GCA_016840065.1 Candidatus Hermodarchaeota archaeon
TCATCACGAAACTTGGTGAAAAAGCACGGAAACCCTTTCTACAAGCGGCTGAACACTATTGTCAGAAAATAAAGGGCGAATCCTTCGAATATTGGGATGATTTCATCTTCCTCGCACATCGTACTCTCAAACCCTTGAATGCACATTTCAAGGAATTGGACCCACTTGCTCAAGTGATTAAGGTATTCAAGCATCTTGGGTTTCCAGTGGAAAAGATACAGGTTGATTCAGAAAATCGACCTAACAAAGGCAGCCTTCCAAGCTGCTTTTGTATTCGTCTTCCAGGAGATACCCGTATTGCCTATCGACACACGAGCAAGGTTGGCGACCTTGATGGTTTACTTCATGAATTTGGCCATGGTATTCATGGACTAAGCAGCAACCCTGACGATCCCTTTTGGAAGCGGGAGCATGTTCCCATGAGCGTGCATGAAACATTCTCCTTTCTGTTCGAAGGGCTTCTTAAAGATGAGCTGTTCTTAACAAAGCAATTGAAACTAGATACCGTGATAGCTCAAGATATTGTAGAGCGTTTGAGAGCAAATGGTCTTTATTTCAGGGTGTTTTTAGCAGCCAACAGTTTGATGAAACTCGCGTTTTGGAAGGAGGGATTATCCTTTGAGCAGGCCTCTCAGCGGTGGCAAGCGCTTACCCGCCGCTTCTACATAGAAGTCCCCGGTGATTATTGGCTCCTATATCCAATCAATGTTCAATTCACTCTCTACAATCCCAGCTACCTGCTTGCAGCCGTGCGATCAGATCAGCTTCGTAATCGCATAGTAGCAGAATTTGGGGACGCGTGGTGGGAGGAGCCCCGTGCAGGAACCTACATCGCTGAACTTGCAGCGACGCGGGCAGAGTTTCCCATTAAACAATTCCCTCTCGACCCTGATACAGAATTGTATTGCTAGCAGGCATTGGATTCCTTTTCCTTACCACAGGAATCATCCTTCTACGAAAACTCATTCATCTATACGAAGAACTCTGTTAGTACTATTAGAGCTATTTTGTGTGAAATGATGATTCAGTCTCATCCTTGGCTTCGGAGCTTCTCAAGAAACTTACTGCGGAGTTTTTCGAGTTTGGGCGGAATCACCCTTTGGCAATAGGCTTCGTCAGGGTTACGCAGGAAATAATCTTGGTGATAATCCTCTGCTCTGTAAAAGACCTTCAAAGACTCAACCGATGTGACGATGGGTGCATCAAAGGCTCTTGCTTGATCTAGTTCTTGGATTAACTTCTCAGCGATGTGTTTCTGCATGTTGTTATGATAGAAGATGACTGACCGGTATTGGCTTCCCTCATCCTCTCCTTGCCGATTTAGCATAGTAGGGTCATGCGTGCTGAAAAAAAATTCGAGGATTTCTCGGAAGGAAATCACCGTCGAGTGGAAAGTGACTTGGACAACCTCAGCGTGCCCTGTTGTACCCCGACACACCTGTTCATAGTTTGGGTTAGTGGTGTGTCCTCCCGTGTAACCAGACTCTACCTTGATAACGCCCTTAAGATGTTGAAATACAGCTTCAGTACACCAGAAACAACCACCACCTAAGGTTGCCACTTCTACCGGTGCGCTATCACTCGCTTGTTGCGCATCACTCATATTTTTCCACAACTGACATCCTAGCTCAAAGAGTAAATACAATTCTCTTTTACCAACATCACCTGAAGGCGAATGTTCTCACAGACGCCATTGGAAGGCTACAAGGAATAGTAATCCTTAATAATTGCCCAACACTAATACCCCTTGGGTGTCTTGACGAGAACTATCCTCTTTGAGCATGGTTCATACCAAGTTCGCTTGGAGACTCACAGACACCCGCCTTTTCTACTAGCCGAACCTAAACCCCCTTTCTAAGGTATGATTAATTACGTTTAGGGGGGCTGAAACGATATTTAAACTCGGTTTTAAACGCCTCTACACGCCTTAAATCGATTTTAAATCATAATTTAGCCTAAAATTTAGATTTGCAGACACCAGAACCTTTATATCCTGATTAGGCGTCTTGGGAAGCCCTATCTAGCACTAGAAGAAACAAACAGGAAAGTGTAACCACCATGGGAAAACCAAAGTATGAACTGGTTGACGGGACATTTCATAACCTAGTCGTAGAAGGGTCAGCCTACGAAGTGGGCAAACAGCTAGCCAAATACATCACGGAAAACAAAACAGCCATGGACTTCTTCAAAGGAGCTATGAAGTTCGCCAAACCTCCAAAGAAACTCGGGTTTCGTGATTTTGAGTCCCTACAAAGCTTCGTTGAGGAACACTGCCCAGGCATCACCGAAGAGCTCCAAGGGCTCACGGATGGGCTAGGAGTCTCACTTGAAAAGTACCCTTTCTGGGGGTTCAGCTGCAACCCCCTTAATCCTAAGGGCAACTGCTCCCAACTTGCCCTCCTCCCTTCAGTGACCACAGACGGTCACGTATACGTGGGGCGCTCATATGAATGGACCTACACCGAGGAAGAACTGGTCCTCCTCACAACTAGGGTGAAGGGGAAAGCAAGCCACATCGGATTCAGTTTGGCACTGACCTCAAGATATGATGGTGTTAACGAACACGGATTACTTGCTTCGATGACTGGTGGAGGAATATTCAATGTGCCGCTCCGTCATAAAGGCTTAGCATGTTGGGTTGCCATCCGCTCCGTCCTGGACTGGTGTTCCTCCGTCGAGGATGCTCTTGACCGTATTCAGTCGACACCCATGTCGGGGCACTTCAACATCGTCCTCGCGGACTCCGAAGGTCACGCAGCACTCGTCGAATTCGCTGACGGTGACATTGAAGTAAAGCAGATAAACAGTGACACCCAAGAACCTTACCTCTTCTCGGTAAACCACTTCAAGCTACCAAAAATGGTGAAACACAACAAGTTGAACTGTGGCATCATCACCCACTCAAAGATTCGCCAATCCCTAATCACGAAGATGATTCAAGAGAAAGGACCAAGGATTACTAAGGAGGATCTCCGCCATCTCTTCGCAACCAGCCACCCAGAAGGGCTGTGTAACTACTTCTATCGGGATGGGTTCGGGACACTATGGTCGATGCTCTTTGATGTTTCAGAGAGAACAGTCGATGTATGTTTTAGTGCCCCCACCCACAACAAGTACCACACCTTCAGACTCGACGGTCCAGTTGGTGTAACCGCGTACCCAGCAGTATTTCCTATCCTCCCTTGGTCATAATCCAACTCCAACAGGGATTTTGATATTTCGGAAAATAATCCGAAAATTCGGAAAGTCCAGCTAGAAATTACAGTACAAGCTAGCTAAGCGGTACTCTGACAAGGCGGGTCGTATCCGAAATTCATCCAATGCTCGTGCTTTAACTTCTTTTCCCGCTCTTCCGCTTTTTCCATACTTTCTGTTTCCTCATAGCGGAACCATGTGGCCTTCCACTTCGCAAAACAATACTCCGGGTTGCTTTGCTTTTGTTCAAAGTGTTCCTTCAATTTCTCTGAAAGAATTCCGTGCCCGTAGTAGATGGGGTTCTTGGAGTATTCCCCAATCTCATAGACTCCTGGGCTTGAAGGAAGCGCTTTAATCGTAGCCTCGTCAAAACGTAACCACTCTTCTTTAATTGGCAAACTATAATTCAGCTCCACAGTTCAAGTGATTCTCTCCACCTACGCCGGATTAATGAATTTAAAAATAGCGGAAACACCTAGTTACCAGTTATCACGAATTTAGACTCTGAACAGAAAGAATGTGACCGTAAAATGAGTACGATGGAGAAAACGACTGGTATTTGTCGGGTTCAGCGATCAAAGGCACAAGCTCAAGCCAACTATACTCGCATCAGCCCACTCTATGACCTATTCGGTGCCTTCGAAGAAAAATACCGAATCGAAGGGCTACAAGTTCTAAATGCTCGAGAGGGAGAACGCATACTTGAGGTTGGTTTTGGGACAGGTCATGCCATTCTAACCTTAGCAAAGGCTGTCGGAGAAAAAGGAGAGGTCTATGGTATTGACATCTCTGAAGGGATGTGCAGCACCACTTGGCACCGAATACGAAAGGCAGGGTTAACTAAACGAGTGAAGCTAAGGTGTGGTGATGCAGCCCAACTACCCTACAAAGGCAACAAATTCGACGCCCTGTTCATGAGCTTCACCTTGGATTTAATCGACACTCCAGAAATCCCCATGGTCTTAGGTGAATGCCTGCGAGTGCTCCGCAAAGGTGGACGAATCTGTGTTGTAGCCATGTCCAAACGAGGAAAATCAGGCTTCATGACACGGCTCTATGAAATCTTACATGAGATGATGCCAACCTTCATCGATTGTCGACCAATCTACGCTGCCCAGTCACTCAAGGACGCAGGCTTCCTAGTAACAGAGCACAGAGACATCTCTATCTGGGGGCTCGGAGGAGAAATAGTACTAGCACAAAAACCGAAATGACATCCTGACATTCACCAGGTTCCCTGTTGGATTGGTTAGCGTTTCCTGTACTTCACCCAAACTGCAAAGATAACAAGAACAACTGTAACACAGATAGCGGCACCAACAATCAAGGGAAGAATCGATGGATCAGAGATGATGGTGTCAAGGGGAGCAGTGCCAGGAACACAAGAGACGTTTAGGCTTGCTTCAGTACCAATCAAGTCTGTGTAGACGTGGTTGACGATAGCATTACCAGTAACCAGACCAGCAACAGAGACATTGAGACTCACACTTGTTGATGTAATAGTTAGCGGGTTCCGAAGAGTCCACGTTACATTTGCCACCCCCTCAGTGAAGTTAAAGGGTAAACAGGGAGCGCGGTCTGTAAAGACAAACCCTGGAGGGAGCTGGAGAGAAGCATTGGCATCACTTACTGGGAACTCATCTAGTGTGAAGGGCTCAGGACAAGGAGCGGTCACAACCGCACACACTGTTGTAGAACCCCCTGCAACAAGGGGTGTCGGCTCAACACTCACCGTGAGGTTCCAGGGTTGAATAATCATACCCCAATAACCTGAAAGGGTCCAAAGGTCAGAAAGGAACAGGTCTTGATTGATGGGAAGGTCAGGACCCTGATAGGGAGGAGTATACCAAGGATCATGAATCGAGAAAGTGTTTGTCGTGTCATTGTATCCCGTGATGACCCTGTAGTGGCCTGCTGTGTGGCTGCTCGAGTACCAAGTCGCCACAAGGATAGGAATATCTTGACTGAGGAGGGTCTTCACAGAGTCACCTATCTCGCTGAGTGAGCCAGTCCATTGATGAGTGTAGGTTGCATATGCAAAGGGGCGCTCCGCATAGCCCTGCAACAACTCTGAGGTAACATCAATACTCAAATTGCTGAAGTGAGCTGCCCGGACCAAGTCAAGATGATTAGTGCCCCACTCCTGTGAACCCGCAACACGGGCAATATCAATCTGGCGAATCATTGGACCGTAGTAATCAAAGAGCATTTGAAGAGAAGCTGGTCCACACCAGAAGGAGGTCTGCTGCTCATAATAAGGCACATCAATATGATGGGAGGAGGGGAGAGATTGCCTCTGATAGCCTTGCTCAGTAGCTCTTTCTGGGTGATTCCCTGAACCCAAGAGTACAGCGCTGTCCTCAAAGACAATCACCTGACTACAAGAGCCGACAATGGCGGTGCTGCTTACAAAAAGAACGAATACCATCACAACGCAATACTGCGAGCCAAGTCCACACCTAACACCCAGAATCATCAAACACCACAGCTCACGGGTCGAGACTGAAGAAAAAACCTTACCATACAGGCACAGAAACCAACCAAATCACGATAAACCCGAATCAGAAACCAAAATGATACACTTTTTTGGTTACAAGGCTCAGGATTCTCGAGCGTTTTGCCCTTCTATTACATCAGTAAGTACTCTAGCAAAACCAAAGTGCGTTGACACCAGACAGGCTAGGTTAGCTGAAACGAGTTAGTGCTGCCTCTGCAGCTCCACGGACCTTGGCGTCACGGTCTTTTGTCGCGGCGGCCAGAGCTTCTATGGCACTGGTGTCTCCAATTTCTCCGAGTGCCACGGCAGCGACCCAGCGCACTGCAGCTTCCTTATCCTCTAAAGCCTTAATCAGAGGTACAACAGCCTTTATGGATCTTAGCTTGCCGAGGGCGATTATGGAGTTCCTGCGGACCTCCATTTCTGGATCAAATAGCAAGGTGAGTAAGGTGTCTATTGCCAGGGGATCCCGTAAGCGTCCAAGGTTCTGGGCGGATTTCATCCGGACTCGCCAATCCTTGCTGGAAGCCCCGTAAATGCATAGCTCCACGGCGGTCTTTCCTGTAATCTTCACGAGGGCCTTGTCTGCTTGGTCTTGTACAAACGGGCTTTCATCTGCTTGTGCCTGGAGCAGGACTTCAACGGCCCTGTTGTCTCCGAGTTCTCCAAGGGTTTCTGCGGCTAGCTGTCGGACAAACCCTGATTTGTCTCCGATGACAACGAGACATAAAGGTTCGAGGGCTCTGATATCCTTGCTGGCTGCCAATATTTGCACAGCTCTCCTGCGAGCACTCAAGTCATCGCTTTCAAGGTCCTGAAAGAGCGATTCCAGTCTTTCCCTAGTCAAGGGCTGGCGACGTTCAGCTTCATCTTGTAGTGGCTGTCTTCGTTCCCTTTCTTCTTCTTTATGTTTTTCAAGTTCTTCGCGCCGAAATTGGAAGGCCATTATCTTTCATCTCGAACCGTTGTTTTTTATTTCGCCCTCAAGTTATCTTTTCTCGTTATCCTATAATTATCTTTCTTTAAAGGGTGAAAAGTGTAATAACTGAGGGTCTTTCTGATCAAGAATACCTAACAAAGGAACGAATAAAGGGAAGAAGATTGGTTATAGTTGGCAGGTAGGATTCATTTGCCTTTTCCGATAACTCATCTAGCTTTGACGGTACTGACCTTTGATTTCCTTCGAGATGTCACGAAGAGTGTCAGAATAAGGAACCGTTACTTAGCCTTGCTTGCCATTTGTGGTATAGTAGCAGATATCGATATTCTTCTGGTACCCTTTCTGGGATGGGATATCCACAAACTGTGGACACATAATCTACTGGCACTGGCAGCCTTTGCCTTGATAATGATTGTTTTGGCCAAGTTGGTGGGCAGAATCAGGGAGGGCTACATCCTGTTCGGTCTTGGCATCCTTGCTTATGCTGGGCATATTCTAACTGATTTCGTCATGCGTACGGTGCCCCTGTTCTTCCCCTTTGACTGGAACTACTACGGCTTTGCCCTTCTAGGCTCTCCGAAGGATTATCTCCAGTTCTCTACCTTCGACACGACCGTTATCGGTTTGTTCTTTCTCTACTACCTGTTCACAGGCTTCACGACCTTTCGTTACGCCTATAACTTCGCACCAGCTCGATTTTGGTATCGGAGCGGCTTCGAAGACGGAGTCTTCTCCCCAATCCGAGGACATTACGGCTTCATCCGAAAAAGAAAAGTGGCCTGGCGGATCAAGGTTCGCCTGATTCCTCCCACTGAGAGTGGCTCAAGGGCAGGCTTAGAACGGGCGATGGTGGAACTCTGGAATGCAGATGACCCCGAGGAACTACTTTACGCATCAACGTTCTACGCGGGTATAGGAGAACTAGCACAGGACGCGGAACTCTTCATCCGTCTTGTCTCCATATCACCCGCAACCAAGTCAAGGAAACCCCTCATTACACTGGAACTGCTCCCAGCAAAATTCACAGGCCTCATGGAACTTACGCAGCGTCTGTCGGGGCGTAAGTACTTCAAACTATATGCTGGCTAAAGAGTGAAACAGAAGCGGTTAGTTGAACCAGATACTAGAGATATGACTTCTCTTGCCTGAATCGAAATGCTTTATAATCGAGATGATGTACTCCTTCTTTGGAGTGTCTGGTAATGGTTTCTAGGGTAATCCCTGTACTCAAAGTTGGAGATCTCCTTTTTTCCCTTCAATTGGCTGTCTCCCCTCCCACCACACAACATCCCTCTATTTCTGAGTGGGACCTGAATGAAGGAGTTGTAACCAGCTATGATTACAAAACACCTGCACCCCGTGGCCAAGAGGTTTCTGCTCCCCATGTGCCAGAGATTGTGAGGGAACCGCTCCATAATCTCTCATACTGGGGTTATCTGCATTCGATAATAGAATGCAGTAGCGGTGGTTATGCTGCAACAGGTATGGGTGTCCAAAACTGGTATGACATACTACTAGCCCGTTTCGGCGAGCAAGGAAATGCGCTCTGGAATCGCACCTACGACATTGGAAGATGGGAATCCGGCAGGTATCTGGTTGAACTTCCAGATGGCGCTTCGTAATCCTCGGATCTAGCGACTTCCCTATGTA
The DNA here is from genome assembly GCA_016840065.1 of Candidatus Hermodarchaeota archaeon. GTDB lineage: Archaea > Asgardarchaeota > Hermodarchaeia > Hermodarchaeales > Hermodarchaeaceae > YT-063. The sequence continues at coordinate 8,283 of JAEOTB010000045.1, forward strand.
GCCGTTATCAGGTACTCTGGTGCGAATAGATGAAATGTGTAACCACCTCTTGAATCGAACAATCGGGTACAGAGACTCAGAAGATACTGGTGTCTTCCTTTATTCAATAGCGAATCTCTATCATAATTATCTTATAGGATTGTGAGAAAGAGGTTAGAAGGAGTCATCAACATGACAGATGAAAAAGTACTGAAGCTGCCCACACCACGTCACAAGGGTCCTATGTCCCTCGAAGCCGCCATCAAAACCAGGAAGACTACTCGAGAACTTTCATCAAAGAGTCTGTCCCTATTCCAGGTTTCACAGCTCCTCTGGGCCCTCCAAGGTGTCACCCAGATTGAAGAGCCATCCGATGGCAAGTCCCTCCACTACAGGACTGCTCCTTCTTCAGGGCGTGCTTTCCCACTTGAGGTCTACACACTCCTCTCTTCAGGTCTTTATCATTTCAAGCCCTTCGAACACGAGCTGTACCTTCTCAGCGGTGAGGACCTCCGGAAGCCACTTTCAGAAGCCGCTTACGCAGACTTTAACCAAGAAGCTATCCAAACCTCTCCGCTAACCATTGTACTAACCGTTGATAACAAGGCAGCACTAAAGATGACCCCACTGCTAGAAGATGTTATTCGCTATGTCCATCTAGAAGCGGGTCATGCCACGCAAAACCTGGCTCTACAAGCTGCTTCCCTTGGATTAGGACTGACTATAATCACCAGCTTCAAGATAGGAAAGGTCTATCCCGCCCTTAAACTCCCCCTAAAACATAGGCCAATCTATTTGCTCCCAATAGGTTATCCCCCAGAAGATTGAAGAGCGAATATCGTTCCCTAGAATTGAGGTCAGCTTCCAGTCTGGGAACTAAAGAGGGTGCTGAACTGCATTAATACCTGCAAATCACCCTCGAACTTGAAATCACCTTGAATAAAAGCTTGGGCCCCATCTATTCGCCCCTCACTTATTGCCACCCATGTTTTTGCGGGTCCCTCTAAAAGCAGGGTGGGTTTAGAAACAGACCCTTCTTTTCCTTGGCATTTCTGTTCGCGGATCGTGAAATACCAGTGGAGTGTTTCAGGACCTGAATGTAGTACCAGCTGAATGGTGGCATCCAAGCCCTGGGCTGCTGATGGGTCGAATGCTTGGGGTATCGCCCCCAACAAGGAACGTAGCTTTACAAAGGTTTGTTCGTCATCCTCAGATGGTGCAGCAGCTGTGGTTGAGGGCTGTGGTTCTTCCTCCACTTGGGGAATGGTTAGCCATCCCTGTTCCTTCCAGTATTCGTAGTCTGCTTTGAAGAACTTGCGATACTTATAGATGAGATCACGGAAGAAAGCATGAGCCCGGCGCTGTTCACCGGTCTCTGGATATTCGTGTTGTTCGCGAATAGCTGTGACCAGTTGGCGTCCAAGGCGACGGGCATAAGCGACGACAACATCCTGTTGCTCAAGGAGGCCTGGAGCTGCAGCTATACCACAAACCGTTCCCACAGGTGCGACACCGAAGGCGACGAGTACTCCGAGAAGATAGTCGGCAGTGGGAACATCCATGAAACCTGCAGAGACAGCCACGGATATACCATACTTACCATGAAAGCTAGGTCGATGCCCGAGGGGGAGGCAACGATCAAGGAAGACTTTCATCTGACCAGTTACAGTGCCAAGATAGACTGGAGAGGCTAGAATTATGCCATCAGCCTCCCGCATTTTATCATGAATTGCTGATACATCATCTTTCTGGTTGCATGCGCCCTTTGTAAGGCAATTGGCGCAGCCAACGCAGTACTTGATTTTCTGTTTAGAAAGAACAATCGTTTCGATTTCCACACCCTTTCCTGTGCAGCCAGCAAGCACTTCGGAGAGTACCCCATTGGTTGCCCCTCGAAGACCATGAGGGGACCCGAGAATCGCGAGTATCTTCATTAATCCATTTCAACTCCAAGTCAGCGTTGGAACGAGCAATCGTAGATTATAAGGTTTTTTGCTTCACCGAAGTGAGATTTAATCGCGTTGAGAATTTCTTTTGATTTGGATACCCCCCCGATATCTAGAAATATGTAATAAGCGTCAGGAATATATACTAATCAGCTCTGCTGAGTGATAGCTTTAGAAATATTGGAAGGAACATCATGTCTGACAGGTTTCTAAACCAAAAGGTCCTCATATACGATCCCCGCAAATGCTCGGGATGCGAATACTGTGCAGTGGTCTGTTCCTTTCACCACTACGGCAAAATTGACATCGCACAGTCCTTCGTACAGGTTTTTCGCGATGAATCAAAGCCTGTTGCTTTCATAAGCGCAATTTGTACCCACTGTGAGTACCCTCTATGCGAAGCAGCGTGTCCCACTGAACCCAAGGCAATCACAAAGGACCCTGAGACCGGACTCGTACTCCTTGACACACTAAGATGTATCGGGTGTAAATCCTGTAGATTCGCCTGCCCTATCTCAATCCCCCATTACGATGAGGACCGAGGGACCAGTAGCAAATGCGACTTTTGCGACGGAGATCCCCTGTGCGCAAAATACTGCAGCACAGGTGCGATAAGGGTAGTTCCGAGAAAAGAGGCAAAGCAATTCATGGAGGAGATAACCAAATGAGTGAAGATGAAGAGCGACTCTATCCTTGGAGAAAAGCCGTAAAAACCCTACCTGACACGGTTAAAATCCAGGTAGTCAATCTAATCAAAATGGGTCACGTTCCACAACTTTCCGGCTCCCGAGAGGACGCTAGGGAAAAGCTTGGGATAGACCGGGCTCCCCCTACCGCTTACAAGGATAAATCCGCACTTTTAGAACTTCAACAACTCATCAAAGAGTCAGGTCTTGATGAGAAGATAGCCTGGAATTGGAGGAAGGGAAAACCAGACTACTAAGGAGAGTTAGCCATGGCAAAGACTTACGCGTTATTCCTTGGGTGCTTCATTCCAGCTGTCCAGCCCTTCGCAGAGGTTTCACTCCGGAAGGTGGCCTCCAAACTAAGAATCAAACTCGAAGACATACAGGGTGCAACCTGTTGTCCAGTTCCTGAAATCATCCGTTTATCCGATTACCCCGCCTGGTGTTCAATTGCAGCCAGAAACCTCACCTTGGCTGAAGACATGAATAAGGATACTATGGTGGTCTGCACCGGATGCTGGGAAACCCTGTCAGAAGCCCACGAGGCCCTGCTCCATGACCCAGAACTCCTTGAAGAGGTCAACACCAAACTAGGGGCCGTAGACAGGGAATTCACTGGTAAAAGCAAGGTCGTCCACTTGCTTGAGGTCCTCGTTGAGAAAGTCGGTGTAGAGAAAATCCAGAAAGCTGTGAAGCGCCCCCTGACTGGGCTCAAAGTCGCGGTCCAGTATGGATGCAAGTACTACCGTACAGAAGATGAGAAATTCGTCAAACATTTCGATGAAGTCCTCAAAGCTATTGGTGCAACCATCGTAGAGTATGGGGCTGAACGAGTCTGCTGTGGATACCCCAAGAGTCTCGACTCCCTTGATGAAGCCATCGAAGAGCGGACCAAATGGAAGTTTGAGAAAATCAAGGAATCCCAAGCCGATTGCCTAGTAACCTGCTGCCCTGGTTGCTATGATATGATGGAGAAATCCCAATTCCTACTCCGAAGACAGAAGCTCCGTTACAATATTTGCCAGGTCCATCTTGTCGAGTTGATTGCCCTAGCCTTCGGGTTTTCGCCCCAAGAAATCGGACTGGACACCCACCGCATAAAATGTGATGCATTGATCCAGAAACTTAGTAGGTGAGAGAAGATGACGTTAATGGACAAACTACGAGACAAGATGAAAGCGCTACTAAAAGACGACTATCTTGGTGAAACAAAAGACAAATACAGCCGCTACTACATACGCATCCCCTCCAATCGAAACCGTGACATCACCCAACTATTATCAGACGAACTAGACGGAAGGCTAGTCGGGATTTCAGCTACTGATGAGGGGACAAGCGGTTTTGACGTGGTCTACCATTTTGATTTCACACACCAAGAGCGCAAACTCAACATCGTAGTCAAGATGAGGATTCCTCGAAACAAACCCGAGATTGCCTCGGTGGCAGATATCGCCTGGTCAGTCAACTGGGCAGAGCGGGAACTAATGGACTTGATGGGTATCAAGTTCCCCGGACACCCCGATCCGCGAAAGCTCTTCCTACCCTATGCGTGGCCAGAAGAGGAGGTGGCCTAAATGGGCAAACCAAAGGAAAAAGTAAAGACAATCCCACTCAAAGTCGATAAAGGCACAGGATCAGATTTCATTGTCCCCATCGGACCCTTTCATCCAGCCCTCCTTGAAGGCGAATTCTTCAAACTCAAAGTTGATGGTGAGCGCGTCCTTGAGGCTGATGTTAAGCTGGGTTACAACTACCGAGGTATTATGAAGCTCGCTGAGAGTCGTACCTACTGGCAGGATATCTACCTCGTCGAAA
>JAEOTB010000046.1 GCA_016840065.1 Candidatus Hermodarchaeota archaeon
CCGCCTGGTCCCTCGGAATGATCGGCGACCCCCGGGCACTGAAGCCGATACGAAAAGCACTAAAAGACGAGGTCAACGAAACCGTCCAAGAAGCCCTCGAAGAAGCCCTGGCAGAACTCAAAGGAAAGTAAGAGGGGGGAGCTAGTCTGTTCTTAGGGGCTACTTCATACACCCACACACAGCGACACTTACAAGAGAACTGCCTGTGATGCTGGAAGGCTTTCTTCATGGATTGTAGATGTGGGGTGTCCTGAAGGATTTACTTACGTCGGTACACGATGTAGGCGATGGAGAGGACGACGACAACGAGTACGATGCCAATCAGCCACAGGAGGGGTGGAATGGTTGGCCAGCCGCCTTGTATGTGGGCGTCGTACCAGTAGTAGCCTAGGGAGGTGCCGTTGCTGTAGAGGCTCACCCCAAACCCTCCGCTCACGAAGGATCGGGTGGTGTTGGTGCCGCCGCTGAGTTGGATTAGGGAATCGGGTGCGGATTCTCGGGTGATGCTGATGCGGAGGAAACCGGTAGTCTCGTTGCAGGCGACAAAGAGGGTGAAGTTAAACGCGGCATCCAAGATAATGAATTCCTCAACAACGGTCATCGTCTCGTTGGTGAGAGTGAACGGAGCTCGATGGTATCCCTCCGTTAGCGCTTGCGCAGCTAGGTCTTGTCCTGCTGCGACGCATCCAGTCATCAGTCCACTCATGACCAGTATCGTTATTATTAGTGTCCAAGCTAGCAGTTTACCCTTCATGATCCGACCACTGTAGGAGTAAATCAAAGCTCTTGTGTATTATAACTGTCGGTCACAGAACTAGTTTATTGGAGAAGTGGCAACTGAAACTGTCATTCAAGGGGCTTTTAGGCCTCTCTCCAGTGTTCAACTTTAAATACTTGCATAGGCTATTTCTCCCTGTTAACTATTATCAAGGGAATTGGAATGGTGTACAATCAGACCACAAAAGTATCCACCCTGTTTTTCGTTCTCCTAGTTACTTTGACAGTTTTCTCCTGGGGCGTTTCTATACCTGCAAGTCCCTCAACGACGCCCTCTACAAGATTTGTCTGTGATGTAACTGGAGTCACCTCTGTTGCCCCTAACGATGACTCCACATGTACTATTGCAGTAGCCAATGTAGGAGCTTCGACACCCGAGTCTCGGAACATTCTCGAGGAATACACCTATGGTGGTTCAGAAGATGACTCTCTTTACGCAGTAGTGGAGTGTAGTGGGGGGGGCTTCGCCTTTGCAGGAGGTACACAGAGTATGGGCGCAGGGGGTTGGGATTTCTGGCTAGTCCGCACCGACGCTAATGGCAACCACCTCTGGACCCAGACCTACGGTGGCCCCCTCGACGAGGTCTGTGCGGATCTTGTGGAGTGCGGTGGCGGAGGCTTTGCCCTCGCCGGACACACCACAAGCTTCGGCGCTGGCAATGAGGATTTCTGGCTAGTCCACACCGACGCCAGTGGAAATCTGCTATGGAATGAAACGTTCGGAGGAGCTGAGGACGATGTCTGTCACGCGCTTATTGAGTATAGTGGGGGTGGTTTCGTCCTCGTTGGCTACTCCGAAAGCTACACTACTTGGGGAGACTCGGATGTATGGCTCGTTCGGACAGACTCGACTGGACACCAACTCTGGGCTCGAGACTACGGTTACGGTGGTGACGATTGCGGATATGATATCATCGAACGGAGCGATGGGAGATTCACCATTGTTGGAATGGAATTCGATACTAATATAAATAACAATTATGACGAGCAAGCGTTGTATCTTTCTTATGGAGCCTCTGGAAATTACATAGGTTGCAGGAGATATGGTGGACCATCCGATGATTACTTTTATTCAATCACCGAATGCTCTAATGGTGATTTCGTATTCGCCGGATACAGCTACTACGCTGGTGGATTTGATTACTGGCTAATGCGGGTGAATGAAGGAGGGGGGCACTTATGGAACAAGACTTACGATGGTGCGACTCGCGATTTCGCTCACACCGTCGTGGAGTGTAGCCTTGGAGGGTTTGCATTCTGTGGGTACGGTACTTCTTGGGTAGGTGGCGAGGCGTTGCTGATACGTACTGATCAATACGGGAATCAACTATGGAATCAATCCATAGGTGGAGCGTATGAGGATTTTGCGTATGATATGATTGAGCTTAGTGGTGGTGATTTCGCTCTGGTCGGGCGCTTCGGTACCTCTGCTGGGCAAACCGATGGAAGCTTAGTGATTGTGGAAGACCGCCCTATCTGGTGGGATGACCCCCCACGCGACGCTGTCGCGTATTATGGCTGGAGTTTCTCCTATGACTTGGATGCCTCTGCGTGGAGCGGCATCGACACCTGGTGGTTGTCCACAAACTACTTCTCCATCAACCAAGAGGGCATTATCACGAATGCTACAACCCTGAGGATGGGGGGGTACGGGTTCTATGTGTACGTCAACGACAGTTTGGGCAATGTCCTCTCTGCATCAATATCTGTGAGCGTCCAAAATCCTCCAATAGTTTTTCCAAATCCCATCTTTATCGCTATCGCTTTCTGCATTGGTACTACAGCCTTAATCTTCATGGGGTTCTATCTATGGGGGAGACGGCGACGGCGAGCACTTGACAAGCAGAGATATGTACGCTCTACACCACGCGAGCGGAGAACTCGGCGCCCAAGACCTCGAGCACCCACGGTGAAAACGGTCAAGGCCCCAGCTCCTGACACCCCCTCCACGGTTCGAGTGGTAGACCCTGAATCTTATGAGGGTTCATTAAAGTGCTTGGACTGCGGCGCCCCAATCACTGGAGGAGCGACTGTTTGCTCTGAGTGTGGCTTCAAACAGCAACGCTGCATAGTGTGCAGGAACTTCATGAGTCACGGCGACCGTCAGGCTCAGTGTCCCCACTGTAAGCAAGTGGCACATCGCACCCATCTGCTAGAATGGCTTAAAACTAGAGGTACCTGCCCCCACTGTAAACGGAAACTTCGTAGAGGAGAAATTGTTTAGCACTTGTCACAATGTATTAGTTGAGATGGTCTTTGTGAACCGCACTGATGAATAAAAACTCCTACTGAGGTTATGGATTTGATGCTATACACGTTTGATTGGGCTACAACGAACCTGCTTTTTGATTTGGCGAGCTTTGTGGGAATAGTAGTTGGATTTGTAGCCATCTACTTTGTCAGTGTTCGCCGATTAAACAGAGGGGAGGCTTTAATCGTCAGCGCGATTTTCAGTTTGGTATTGGTGCTGGGGATTTTCCTGTTCTTCTTTGGTCCCCCATTTGGCTGGGTTGGGGTGGGAGCCCTTCTCGGAATACTCTTCGTAAGTCTTGTTGTCTATAGCATGGGCGAGTCGGAGGATCCCCGACTTAAAGAGCGTTACCAAGATGGTTTCTAGTAGTTGGATTGTGTCAGGAAGATGTGTTGGAATTGGGGTGTTAGGTTTTGAAGTATTCAGATCCGGTTAGACGCTTTTTAGAGATAAACACCGTACTAACTTTGATTATTGGGCTCATCCAAGGCTTTATACTGGGCATCTCGTTAGCGAAGCTCTGGATTTCCCCGAATAGCCTATACAGCGTTTTTGCAACCTTTTGGGTGGGCTTAACCTTTTTGTTTACAGCATACTCGGTATGGTCATTATCAACGCAAAACATGAAATGGATTTGGGATATGGTCAAGATAGAAATCATCTGTGTTATTACTGGCATCGTCTACATTTCAGCAATCATAATCTTGTACTTCATTTTTCTCTTCTCTGGAGTTCTACCGCTTGGCTACTTTTTCTACGATTCTGGGTTCCAATTTTACTTTCAACATCAAGGGGAAATTTTTGGGGGGCCCTTGAACCTGCTCACTATGTGTCTTCTAGGGTTGCTGCTCTTTGTTCTCATCAGAACCTACAGGCAATACTGGGGAACTGCTAATTAATGGTAAACCGACTCCTTTCGAAGACCACCAAGTTAACCACATGTTGTTCAGCTAGGTGAGAACGTAAGATTCAAGCTTGTTTACTCATCAGGAACTGGATGTTGTTTTCGATGATGTCGGGTTTGGATAGTGCCCCATGACCTGGGAGTATCCACTCAATGTCCAAGTCCTTCAACCGCTCCAGGTTCTGAATCCAAGTCTTGAGGCTCAAGGAGTCTGGGCGGATGTAGGGGTCCATCCCCTCTAGAACTGCATCCCCCGTGAAGAGGACCTTCGACCTTGGATGGTACACGGCGATATCCCCAGGTGTGTGCCCGGGTATTGCTAGAAGCTGGATTTCATCGCCTAGGTTGAGGGTGGTATCGCCTGTGATGGTTTGGTCTGGTTGACTCAATACTACGGGCCCAAGCATGTCTTCGGGATGAAACTTTTTCCTAATTCTTTGTGCTATAAGGTTCCTGGAGAGGTTACTTGCACCTTGTAGTATCTCAGCAGCACGTTCATGGGCGATCACGGTGGCACCATGTTTTCTGATTTCATTCATCCCAAAACAGTGGTCGGTGTCTTTGTGGGTGAGGATCAGGTAGATGGCTTCGTCGCCCTCCATGCGTTCCTTGGCAAGGTTCCACAGGTATTCACCAGAATATGCCGACATGCCTGAATCGATGAAGATGACGGATTCTTGGGTATGGATGATTCCAGCATTCACACCTATCTTGGCAAAGAAGTGGACCAGCTTGGTGATAACGAAGACACCTGGGGCAATCTCTTGAACTTCAGGATTACCCACTCCAGGATGAATCATATCTCATTCGTTCCGTTGATGGTATCTTAAACTTAACGTTATGCACAAAGTTTGGACTTCTTGTGTTGGGGTTTCTAGCACTAATCCTTGATACATTGTTTTCCTATTCCGTAACCTATTTCTGATAGGTCACCTGAACGAAGCCAAACAGTCAATTCTTCTAGCTGGAGGAATTTTCATTGAAGATTGGAAACGTCACTCATATCAAGTCAGCAAATAAAGAATCCTTTACGAGTCTTATTCGGGGCTTGGACCTGAAGCCACCTATCATCGTGAAGCCGAACTGGGGGTTCTCCGTAGTGTTCACTGAAGCTTTGGTCCTTGACTGGATTCTCTCAGCAATAGATAGCGAAGTTCTTGTCGTGGAGAGCTATGGCTGGGCTCGATGCCGGGAGGCTGTAGAAGAGAAAAGGTATGGATCCATGAAGCCCGATGATTTACGGGCGAGTGACAAATGGTTCCTGGATTACTCTGGCATCGGAGCTATACTAGCAAAGCATGATGTTGAGTTCTTGAATGTCACCGAGGAGGTCTGGGCTGGACGTATCGCTGACCCTGCAGCAATCAAGCAGGGGGTTGAAGCGATGTTCTCGGCTGTTCACAATGAAGAGATGTACTCCTTTGTTCCGAAACGACTCTTTGAATTGAAGGGTGGGACTTTTTTGAGTCTAGCTAAGCTCAAGTTCATGCCCCCTGAAGGCGACCATCCTCCCATCGATATCTCGCTATCGATAAAGAATCTCTTTGGGATGTTTCCGGGCCCTGGCAGGGGCAAGTTCCACGGCAAGGAGAACAGCCTGATGAACCAGAGCATCGTGGACGTGAACAAGGTCTACCGCTCCCTCTTCACTGTGAAGGGCGTCGTAGAAGCCATTCAGACCGCCTCTAGAGGCATGAGTCTGGAACCTGTCATCTTTGAGACTCCGGGTCTAGCCTGGGCGTGCGAGGATACCGTAGAACTTGATGCCACAGTATCGACTCATGTTGGTCTAGAACCAGAAAAAGTAGGTCACATCAGGCTCGCTGCAGAATGCTTTGGCAAGTGGAGCGAAGATGGAGTCGCCCGGGCACGCGAAAACAAGGTTTCAGCCTTCTAAATGCCATAGCGGTGTAGGTGTTGCTCTTCTACAAGAGATTGAAGATCAGGCATCCTATCAAAACAATGAATGTAATGATTACTAGAATTCCCATTTTCTTGTCTTTCTCATAGGACAAAAAGAGCATGCTGAAGGCGGCTGGAAAGAAGACGGCGATGTAGAGAATATGAGGTACCAGTATCTCTCTAAAAGGAAATCTCAACACATAGTCTAGTAGTAGTTCCAAAAAGAGATAGAAGAGAATAATGGCGTGTGATAGTATTAGCCTGATTTCTGCCTTCTCCTTCAGATGTCCTATTAGTGAGATGGTGAAAGGAATTATCAGGAGAATGACAGTTAAGCCACTCGCTAGCAAGAGTAACATGTTGC
>JAEOTB010000047.1 GCA_016840065.1 Candidatus Hermodarchaeota archaeon
CTTAAGAGAGACGGCTACTCGCAGACGAAAGCCGTCTGAACTACTGAGTTGGATTGACCGCTACGAAGCAGGAACAATTCAGATTTAGCCATCAGTAGGTACTCGGTACCATTTGTACATTAACCCTCGGATGGCATACCCACTCTAATACAAGAAAAAAGAAAAGGGGGTGGCTAGACTCCTGTCTAACCATACTAGAGTATATCTAGACATCTCCGCCAGCGACGAAGTGGGCAACCAAGACTAGGATGCCAAGTCCGAAGCAGAGAAAGATTCCGATAATACCCCAGAGAAGGAGGGTGTTTCCTCCAGGAAGATTATTCTTCCATCGTAAGCAGAGAATCCCTAAGATTAGACTGAAGATACCAAAGACGATGAAGACCACCATCATTATCAAAGCTGAACCCGCAAACGCCATGAAAAATGGACCAAAGAATGGATCCAATATGAGGGGGAGCAATGAAAGTAGTGACCAAGCACCATAAGCAATACCAGCAATGAATGTAATGATTCCGAGGATTCCTGTTACTAGGAGAATAGTCTTAGCAGCATCAGGATTTGCCATTTCGTTATTTTCCTCCATAAGTTGTATAGATTTCTCCCATATTTAGGAGATAACGATGGATTCTTTTTTGGACTCTTTAACTCTTTTCCCCTTACACAACAGGGTATTTCGACAGAAATCAAACAGCTATAACTCACTCTGTATTCACCAAATATTGCCTGTTTTAATCGGGTGAAGTCACCTAGCACTCAAAAAAAGGAGAGGGACCCAACTATGTTGATAGTGTTGGGTCTAGTCAGCGATGATGCCAGCAAGTAGGGCCATAAGACCTGGGAAGAGGCCTACAGCCGCTGCAACTAAGGCATATGAGCCACCAAACATATAGGACATACCGCCGAAGATAATACCAAGTATTCCAACGACAATGAGCCCAGTCTTGTGGTCACTTGGGTTGCTTCTCCACTTAAGGCATAGAATACCGAACACCACATTGAAAATCATGCTTAACGCGAGAACTGCGATTGACATTAGCATGATCATACCACCGATTAACAACCACAATGGGTCGAGTAACATCAGTGGCAGCATCAGAAGATACAACAGTACGATGAATGCAACATTAGCAAAGAACGCAAGAAGGAAGAAGATACCGGCAATTAGTGACAGAGTTTCTTCAGTTGACATAACTCAAAATTCTCCATAGTTTGTATAATGTTCTCCGTTTAGGAGATATAGCATCAACAATGTTTTCGTCTTTAAACCCTCGTTATTTAGCACGAAAAGAAATCGACAAAAGCCAACGTTATTAGTGGAAAATCGGCATACGACTTTCGAACATGACCAGAAACAGCGTAGCATGTATGATATGATTAGAATCTAGCCAAAATCATGAAACGCAATGTTTATGGGAATAGGTGAAATGATGTTGTTTGTTGTACCACTAACATCTAATGGTAGGCGTCTTGATTGGGTGTAAAACTTGGACAACTCGTACCACGACAAACTCTCAAACTAGAAGATTTGCAAAGCCGCTCGTTTGCTGTTGACGCAGCGAATATTCTCCACCAATTTCTAGCCCTTATCCGAACTCCAGACGGAGTGCCCCTCAAGGACAGTAAAGGCCGGGTCACCTCTCATCTAGTAGGTTTATTGTACCGAACTACACGCCTTGTCACCGAATACGATATGAAGTTGATATTTGTTTTTGACGGGAAACCACCTGACCTAAAAGCTGATGAAATCGAGAAAAGGCAAAAACAGCGAAGCAAAGCCGAGAAGGACTATCAAGAAGCCCTTGCAAGAGGTGACCTAAAGACAGCCTGGTCTAAGGCAGTGTCCACCGGTCGTCTTACACGCGAAATGGCCCAAGAAGCCCAAGAACTACTGGGTTATCTTGGTATCCCCTTCATCCACGCACCCTGCGAAGGAGAAGCCCAAGCAGCATTCATGGCAACAAAGGGGGAGGTTTGGGCTTCAGCTAGTCGTGACTTTGATTCACTTCTATTCGGTGCACCTCGTCTGCTTCGCTATCTCACTCTGACTGGGCGGAAACGATTACCTAAACGTGGTACCTCAGTTCCTCTCCAACCAGAACTCATCGAGCTGAGTAGAGTTCTCGCAGAGCACAAGCTTACTAGGGAACAGCTTGTGGACATGGCTCTCCTTATTGGGACTGACTTTAATTCTGGGGTTCGTGGGATTGGCCCAAAGACGGCTTTGAAACTCATCACGGAACACAAGAGCTTAGAAAATTTGCCTTCTGACATTCTCGAGAAACTTTCCCCCAACTATCCAAAGGTTCGTGAATTATTCCTTCATCATCCAGTGACAGAGGAATACAGCATATCGCCTACACCGATGGATAAGGAAGGGCTTGTTCGCTTCCTATGCGATGAAAGAGGGTTCTCACGTGAAAGGGTTCTTAGTGTCGTGGATCGACTCGCTAAGGCCAAAGAACCAAAGCGTCAACGAAGCCTTGATTCGTGGACATGATTGATTCTAGTATCCATGGATTGGTTTTCCGCAACCGCAGTATCTTTGGCTTAGTGGTGTTTGTGCACCACAGAAAGGACATCTTCCAGCAATGCTGCTCCAAAACATGTTAAGATTGTTTATTGCTTCTGTATCGAGTAATCCAGCTCTGACAAATTGTTTAATACCATGTTCGATGTGGGCCTTTGAGTCCACGTGAGTTAGGGCGTTGAGTGCAAGCGCCTGTTGGTCAATGTTGATACTGAAATGGGGATCACTGATTTCGGAGCGTACAAGTTGTTGTAGACTTGTATTGAGAGTAGTATCAAAGACCTCAACAACAGGATTATTCGGTGAAATTGGATTTATCTTAAGGGGAGATACCACACCGTAGCGGATGGATCCTTCAAGGAGTTTAACCAGAAATATTGGAACTAGAACCCGCGTTATTGGTGCAGGTCCTTGAAGCTCTACGGCTGGCGTGCTTAGCGCTGAGAATTGTTGGTGCTGCTGAATAATGGTGGTCTCTATTGACTTTACAGCTTGTTTTAACTCCCAATAGCACTTAATAATCCGTTCTCGAAGGGAATCTAATTCAATTAATTCAGGGGATGTCTCAACAGCATCTGTTGTTTCCTTCAATAAATCAGCTGGTGTAGTGACGGGAGCTTCTGGAGGTGTTGGGGCTGTCCCTGAAGTTTGGCTTCGGCTCCAAAGCCAGCGTTGCTCTGCCGCCTGTAATTGTGAGAAACTCGCATTTAATTCAGTTAGTCCTTGTTGTAGAAGGTTAGAGAATTCATTGGAGGTTGTCTGCAATCTAACAAGCTGATTCTTTACTTCCACAAGGACACGTTCTAGCTCTGAGGGTTTGGCTCGTATATCACCAATTAAGCGGCGACATTGTTCGGCTGAAAACTTGAGTGTCTCCTCTATGCTTCCTAGAATCTGAGACACCTTCTGAGAAATTTGCTGCTTCTCTCCTTCTAATTGTTGTGTCGCCTCATCTACAACAGTGTCAGTTGAAGCTGTTGCTTTAGACGTCGGAGTAGCTTGTCCAAGTGTAGAGCTGTGCAGAGCTTGGCGCGTCTCATCAAGGAGACGTAGTTGCTTCTCTGAATACCCATCGATACGAATCAGAGTTTCCTTTATTTCTTTCATTGATTTTTCTATTCGAGTGAGTTCGACTCGAAAGGTGCTACCCATATCATGAATCTCTGCTGTAGAAAGAATGGAATCAGCTATCTCTTCATTTCCAGGTTCTGCAAGAGAGGGGTTGACGAGTTGTTGTATACGCCCAACAATACCCGGATGAATAACATTACGGAGAATTATCGACTCTTCCGGTTTTGTTTGAATTCTCTCTAAAATTCCTCTAAGGATATCGGGCACATTTTCTAATTTGTGTACAATACGGAGTCTTGTTTGAATCTCAGAATGAGTGGGTGGTGCTGCATGCCTGATCTCCTTGTCTGATGAACTAATTCCACTAATTAACAAGCTTTGACCTGGTGTGGCGTGAACCAAGAAGAAAGGAAGATACATGTGAGAGATATACGAGAAGCGTGTATTCTTTGGGACTTGCCTGTGTAGCAATCTCAGGGCTGCTACTAATTCTGTTCCCATCGAATGCTCTAAACCTAGTGTATTAGTTTGAAGAAACGAAGCTACCTTTGTTACGAACATGAGATATACCCCTGTTTGTCAACGTATTCACTATTCACTAGAATAAGCTCAATGGTATCGGATAAACTTTTTTGCCAGTACTATCCTTTGGGTATTCACTATCTATTTTGATGTGTTGTAGATGACGAAGCGTATCATAGTTATCGGATGTGGAACAGCTGGTGCAGCAGCTACACTACAAGCACGTAAAACTAACCGCGAGGCCACTATCACCTTATTACAAGATGAAGCAAGCCCTGAATATAGTCGCTGTGGACTTCCTTATGCAGTAAATAAGACAATACCAAATATCGAGGACCTTGTCATTCACCCACCAGATTTCTACGAAGGTAGGCTTGTTGGTGCAGACCTACAATTGAATACAACCGCTACAAAGATTGATTTGAAATCAAAAACAGTACATATCAAGGGGCCTAGTGACAAGGCTGATTCTCTGCTCTTTGATTCACTCGTTATTGCTACAGGTTCCCGTCCTAGTGCGCCTCCTATGGATGGGCTCGATTCACCCCAAGTGTATCGTATGCATACCTTAGATGATGCACGAGCAGTCCAAGCGGCTGCAAAAAAGGGTATGAGTGTAGCAATCATTGGAGCAGGTCTGGTGGGGATGGAAACTGCCGAGTCCCTGCACTCTCTTGGGCTCAATGTGACTGTTATTGAATTCCTTGATTCAGTACTCCCTGCCATGATAGACGCAGATTTTTCTGGGGATATTGTGGAACGAATGGAGGAAGAGGGAATTACCGTTAAACTGGGCACTGCAGCCAAGGCAGTAGTTCCTGGAAAGGTTCGAGTTGAAAAGCGTGCATTAGGAGAGATAGAGGAGGTGTCAGCGGATTTGGTTGTTGTTGCGACAGGTGTCCGATCAAACACGACTCTTGCTTCAGAGGCAGGTATCAAAGTTAACCGCGGCATTGTTGTGGATGAGCGAATGGCTACGAGTGAGCCTGGTGTTTTTGCAGCTGGTGACTGTGCAGAGCATCTCGACCTTGTGACTGGACAAACAGTTGTATCTGGTTTAGGTAGTGTGGCTCTACGTCAGGGCGAAGTCGCGGGTATAAACGCTGCCGGTGGAACGGCCAAGTTAGCTGGTGTGATTTTGGCACGAACCACTCATCTATTCGGTTTAGAAATCGCAGCGGTTGGTCCTACTCGACACACTGCTGAACGTGCTGAACTCCCAGTTCTGGCAGGAAAGTTCAGGGGCAGTAAAACCGCAGAATACTATCCCAGCGAGGGTGAAGTTTCGGTTAAACTTCTTGCAAACAAGGAAACAGGAGTTCTTCTAGGTGGCCAGGTTATTGGTCCCTGTGCCCATCAACGTGCTAACGTGCTTGGCGCAGCTCTTATGGCTAAAATGTCAATCAGTCAAGTCGCTAGCTTGGAAACTTGCTATGCTCCACCAGTGGCACCCATACGTGAACCTGTAGCTCTTGCTGCTAAGATTCTAGCCCTACGCTACGCTAAACTCAAGGAACGCCGCAGTAAATCAAGCTAGACCGTAGCCTAGCATACTTTCTCCCCACGAACAAGTAGGTGACGTTTTGGTAGTGGCGAATCCGCCTTGACTTTCACCTTAAATCGCTTCAGATGCAGCTCAATTGGGGTAAAGTCAGCATCGTATGTAATACGGAAACCAGTTTTTTCTAGCAGTTGCACAAACTCTGTTCTCAGAAAAGGTGTGTGCTCTTCGTTCATCTCTTCATCTTCCAAGGGGGTTCCCAATGCGAAAATCTTCGTAATGAAGTCATAGAAGTCACGCATACTCATTCCTTGCCATCCCCCACTGAGTTCTTCAAAGGTGATTGTGCGTGGTTGAAAGTGTTCAGCGAAGTATTGTAACTTTGGTTGTAACTTCTCGGGAAGCTTCACCTTTATCTGAGCTGAGCCAGGGTTTTGGTGATCAAGCACAACTATACTACCGTTGTCACTTAGTAAACTGAAGATTCTTTCAAATGTACTGGACAGAGCATCTGGTCCTAGAAAGCAGAAGATTTCGTGCAGGAACTGAATTGCTACGACGACATCAAAGGACTCAGGTCTAAAGGGTAGTTCGGGTATATGTGAAAGAACGAGAGTACTCCTTGTAGTTACTCGCTGGTTTTTCTGTTTACTAATCAGATATGCGGACTGGTCAACAGCTACAATTTCAGCATTAGGTACACGCTGAGCTAGGAAAGGCACGACAGCCCCGATCCCACTACCAAGGTCAAGAATCGTTGAAGCGCCTGGTTTAACGAGCTGGGCTACTGCTTCTAGTCTTGCACGCCGTCCCTTAGGGCTTAGGACACGGGCCATCGTCCGCTCGGATTCTGACATTATGCAACACTTTGTGAAACACTTCTACAAAAATAGATGTAAGGAGAAAAAACACCTCCTCCAGTGAGAGGATATGAAATCTACTAGAGGAGGTCGCTAACTTACCGACTGGAGATTGGGGCCTTCCCCGCTAATCTGTAAAGATTGATGCCGTCTTGAAATCTGTAGTTATCGCTTTTACTCAGCGGAGATAACAAGGCGCCAAGCGGTGTTCTTTCTACACTTACCACACGGAGGCGTCCGGTTTCCTCTAGCTACAGGGATTACTTGTGCATGGCAACCTACACAAAGATACAGACCGGATTTTGGAGTCTGTTTGCTTATTCCGATTGTTTCCTTGTCAGCCACTCCTGCCACTCCAACGTTTACCCAAGTCGCGGCACCACCATGACATGGTGGGAATCGCTCGTCCTTGGACAAGGGGATGATGTTACCACACTCTTTACAGTAATAGATAGCGGATTCAGGGTTTGTCTTCCCAGTATTGTATGTATCTTTAACAGGCATTCTAGTTTACCTCAATGATGATTTTATTCGGTAGTTCCTTAAAAGTCTTATAAGTCTTCTACTTTTCCAAGTTGGCAGTTCACTCCACAGTTTATTATCTAATGTAGAAGGATAAGCCACTACGAAACCTCAGGCCTTTCTTGTATCCTCTTTAGCACCACACGCCATTCTTCAGTACCATGTAGGAGTTTGAATTCCTGACGACTCATAGTGTATTCAAGGTGGGTCCAACCTTGATCAACTGCCTTGTGAAGGTACCTTATTGCAGCATCCCTATCCCCTAGTGACGCTGCTGAAAGAGCGGCGAGATGGTAGAACCAATAGGCTACATCATCTAGGGCAAAAGCCCTTTCAAAGCTCTCCAAAGCCTCTCGGTATTGCGTGGCATGGAATTGACGCATCCCTGTCTCAGCGAGGTGTTCAGCTTCGTCGAACATACAGTAGTACCAGATGTATTCGTGAGTCAGGGAGAATCCCACTTTCTCGGCAGTTCCGATGGACCCTAGATTTTCTTCATTCGAATGCCATCCGATCTTGGTGAAGCCTTTCGATAAACAGTAGTCGACTGTCGCGGCAGTGTTAAGTGTTGCCAAACCTCGACGACGATAATCTTCGTGAGTGCGGATTCCTATTTCACATTCTTCTCCACTAACACAGTCTGCAATGCACCACGAAACAACGTTGTTATTGTGAATCATCGCAAATCCGAAGCCCCGTCCCAAGAAGTCTTCTATAGAACCCCAGTTTGCTTTCATCCAATTGGTGAGGTGGTCAGGGATATCTAGATCTGTTCTCTTTAGAAACTCCTGATTAACTCGATGGATGGAAAAGCCTTCAGGAAGTTTCTCCTTCCAATCGATTTTCAGTGAGGTGTATGTATAGTATTTTCTCGGTATCTTTTGCGGGGGTCGAGTTTCAAAGATTACATCAAACTTCGTTGTCCACGACTCAGGGTGAATACAGACTACCATGTAATCAGCACTTACCCAAAGAGAGTCTCCAGCAAATATTCTGTTTAGAATCAAATCCCTTAGAGCCGCATTGAAGGAGTCATTGTTTACATTGCCTGCTAGGTAGTTTCCCTCGACAGAACACATGAAGGCGCTGCGAGGATTGTCGATATTGTCAACATAGACCTTGCCAGGACATGTACCTTCAATGACCGCCCGGATGGTCAGCTGATAATCAATTGGCGCAAATATCCGCCGAACCTTTTCGTAATCTACTTTATCTAATTCGTAAATGAAAGTAATCACTCCAAAGAGTGGATAATAAGTGAGCCGTACCTCTTAGACACTAGCTTTTAGGTTTATCGACTAAGGAAAACGATGTAACCCCACGACCATTGCCCATTAGAGCGCTTATTCTCAAGCGTTCTTCACTCAACTTGGATTCTTTTTCCGTTGATAAAGACTTGTGTCACTTCACTGTAGAAGTCGAAGGGGTGTCCCGACCAAATGACGATATCGGCATCCTTTCCAGGTTCTAGAGATCCTACCTTATCTTGAATGCCAAGAATCCTTGCAGGGTTAATCGTTACGCATCGCAGCGCATCCTCTCGACTCATACCATGTTTAATGGTATACATGGGGAGAAGAGGGAAGTAGTTCATTGGCGTTATTGAATCAGTTTGGAGCGCCACTAGCACTCCCGCTTTATTTAGTATAACTGCTGTCTCGAAGCCGCGTTCTCTAGTTTCAGGCTTTGATGTCCACAACATAGTTGGTCCAAGGACTGCAGGAATTTTCTTCTTTGCTAGGTGTTTTGAAATCTTATGTCCTTCAGTACAGTGGATGATGACCAATCGGAGGTCAAACTCTTCTGCTATTCGTATTGCTGTAGCGATGTCATCAGCCCGGTGAGCGTGGGCATGAAGAGGGATCTCTTGTTTTAACACCTTGGCTATTGTTTCCATTCCCAAGTCTCGTTTAGGAGGTTTTGGTGGAGCTTCATCCTTCTCACGCGCCTCACGGGATTTAATCCCAAAAGCCCTCCATTCCTCCAAGTAGTTTATACCATCGGTGAGAGTCTTCCTTAGTAGTGCTGCCACACCCATCCGAGTCATGGGCATTCGCTTGTTTTCTGCTCCGTGAACTCGTTTTGGATTTTCTCCAAAAGCTACCTTAAGCCCTGAAGGTGAGAGTATAATCATTTCATCAACAACACCACTTCCAATCGGCTTGATCACGAAGCTTTCCCCAGAGATAACGTTTCCAGACCCAGGACCAGTGTTGATTGTCGTGACCCCACCTCTCAGCACTTCTTTAAGAGATGGTTCAAAGGGATTGAATCCGTCTATTCCACGCATCTCTGGCGTTGTTGGAGTAGTCATCTCGTTGCCATCTCTTCCAGCCCATCCAATTGTTCCATCGAACATACCCTGGTGACAATGTGCGTCGATAAAGCCAGGGAGAACGTATTGTCCGTCAACATCGATTACCTTGGCAGCCTTTGGAACATTAACAGATTTTCCAACGTCAACGATTTTGCCCTTATCAAACAGAATAGTTCCTTTCTCGATGAGTCCCTGAACGGGACAAAGAACCGTTGCATTCACTATTGCCTTCAAAATAAATCAACCACAGTCGCCTATGTTGTCTAACAAGAAAAGGTTTACACCCTGATAGATTAATCGCTTGACGCTAAGTCAACAGCTGATGCGATTGTTGCTTTACACACTTTCAACATGAAGTCGAAGTCCAGTGTGATGATTTTGTCTGCAGGTGTGTGATAGTAGGGATTCCTGAAGTTAGCGGTATCTGTTAAGAATAACGCGGGGATTCCTGCTCTCCAGAAGGGAGCATGATCTGACCTTAGAATGTCTTGCATGAGATGCGCAATCTGTTCATAGCTGAACTCCCCCTGCAAACAGGAATAGGGAAGGTTAATCGCGTCCAGCTGACATTGACGACAAAACGCATCAGCAAGCTGCGCTGAATTTTTATCCCCAATAACTGCCAGAAAATCTCCAATTGTCAGACTCTTATCAGTCCCATAGGTTTTAGCAAGGTCTGCAGGTATCCCCTTTGGGAAACGTTGGGAATGCTCAGCTTTTGATATATAGCCAACCATCTCTAGGTTGAGAACCCCTAAAACCTGCTTTCCAAGGCGAACGGCTTCATCGACCCAGAAGCTACTCCCAACAAGGCCTGTCTGACCAGGCCAAGATGTCACTGTCACATCCTCGGATAATCGTTCGAGTCCCTTCAGATATTCAAGTTCTTTAGAAGATATATTGCCTTGGAGTTTGGACCTAGCCTTCTCCATAGCTTCAGAGGGCTTGACTCCCGGCATTTGGTTCCAGATTCTCTTGTGCTCTTCTATCAGTTGAGCAGTATGCCAGGATGTGTAGCGTCCCTTTTCATCCTTAAGCCCAAGCTTGATGGCAAGTTCTTTCATTTTAGCTGCTCGTGCGGGATTCCCCTCCTCCAAGGAAAAGCTAACAAACCGGGCATTCCCTGACCATCCAGCTTCAGCTAAGACGCGTGCTGATTCCAGCATAACAGCAATAGCAGAACCATTATCATCCGCACCAGGAGAACGGTCTACTGTGTCATAATGTGATGTAATAAGCAGCTCAGGTTTCGTGCATTCACCGATGATTCCCTCAATATTGTGGAAGACTCCATCAAAGCCATCCACTCTAAACTCTTGTTTTTTCGTGCTCAGCCCGTAACGCTCGAACTCGGAAAGGATGTAATCACCTGCTCGTTCTAGATTTTCAGGTGACACGAGAGGATGCTTGATGTACTCAACAGCTAGTACATGATTATAGAGGCGCTCAACACTTGCCTTAGCCATAATACTATCAATTCGCATAGTAATCCCACAATTAGAGTAGGTGGATTACTTCTTTTGGGCAGAAAAAGGTTAATGTTTCAGTCAAAGAGAACCCGCTTCAGTTTATCTTTGCCATTGCTTTGGCCCTCATTTCTTGTGGCATCTTCTCCAACGCATATCTGAGTGAAACCCGTGGCATCTCAGTCTTTCGACTTATTACATAGTCGAAGACCGCGTCTCTGAAGTGTTTGGTGGCTTCTTTCAGCATCCAGCCATAACCTTTCAAGACATAGATATCCTGGTCTGTGAGCAGGGCATCTGCTACCTCAAATATATGTTCGAACGCTTGACCCCGTCGCAATGAATAGATGAGCGCTACGGCTGCCGCTCGACGGACTGGAGGTTTGGAATGGTCTACCCACAACTTGACCTTAGGAATGACCTGCGGGTATTGGTAAACAAAGTAACCCAGTGAATGTGTGCAGAAATCATCGCAAGATCCCCAGCCCGTCAGATACGTTTTCGCCCATCGCTCAAAAATGGTGAAGTGCCTTAGCTCAAAATGCCGCTTCATTCGAAAACTCCATTGAAAGGCAATGGTCCGATAGTCTGAAACCTTACGTGTAAGTAAATCATCGCATAGTGTCAAGACATCATCAATATCTTTCGCTCCCCGTGCCTTGATTTCACCGAACATATCTCTGGCAAGTTTTCTAATTATGGGAATATCTATCCATCGGAGGTTACCAGCGCGTTTTACAAGCCACCGATACCCTGAAACCTCATCTTGATGCCATATTGCCTCCTTACCAGCACGTCGGAACAATTCTTCATTGATTTTTGCAACAAGCTCTTCCGAGTCTATGACCATGTAAACACCGCATTGAATGTGATTATAAGCACTCTTTACAATGACTACCTTGTCATTAATCCAGAAAAGGTGTTTGGAAAGTGGCGAAAGTAGCAATTACAGTGTTTAAGAAGTTTGATCCAGAAGATGTATTTGGGTGTCAGGTGAAATCACAATCTGGTGAAGTAGTACCGCCTTGCTCGACTTTCAAAGTCGGGGATAGATTCATTGTTGAAAATATTGCGCTAATGCCTGAGGGCTTCTGCGGGTGGGCCTGGCGAGACCTTTACAAGAACATATCAATTCTGTTCTTTGGCGGAGACTTCATGGAGCCCTATTATATTGGTGACGAATTAATCGAGCCAACTATCACCTACACCTCTTGTTCGGATGGGATACGACCAGTTATCTTCAAATTAGAGAGAATTGACTCCTAGTTCTGAACCAGAAAAATTCTGTAGCACAACAAAAACGACTTGGGTTGTCTCTATGCGTTACGAATGTATTCAAGCGAAAACTCTTCTTTCCAAGACTCGCTGGGCTGAGTCGTGGTTTCACGCGAATCGTTCTCTGAACGCATACAAGGGCTGTGAACATGCCTGTGCTTATTGCGATGGCATGTCTGAGCGCTACTACGTGGATGACTTCACATCGCACATCCGTATCAAGGAGAACGCCCCTCAGGTGCTCCGTCGGGAACTGTTACGTGCTGGTTTCTCGGCTCGTAGTGGGAGCCTCGTTTCCTTTCTCAAAGAAGAGGATGCGGATCGTTTAAGTCGAGAAGGTCCACGGAAACAAGTCATCGGTGTCTGTGGTGGTGTTTCGGATGGCTACCAGCCAGCGGAAAAGGAACACGAGATAACCAGACAAGTGCTAGAGACTTTGCTTGATTTTCGGCTACCTGTCTTTGTATTAACCAAGTCAGATTTGGTGCTCAGAGATCTTGACTTACTAAAAGAGATTCACAAGCAGGCTTTCGTGAACATCTGTTTTAGCATTACTTTGCATGACGAGGAGACAAGGGAAATTTTAGAACCCAAGTCTTCTTCGACAGGGGAGCGCTTCGAAGCCATCAAGGAAATCAGGAAGGCAGGAATCCATACGGGGGTTATGGGGATGCCGATGATTCCAGGAATCGGAGATACTTCTGAGAATTTGCTGGGTATCGCAGAGGAGGCGAAACGTGTTGGGGCAGACTTTGTTCAATTTAGTGGTATGACTCTAAAGCCAGGGAGACAGAAAGACCATTTCCTCAATATTGTTAAGAAACACCTTCCTGATAAACACGATTTTCTGAAACAAATCTTTGCTAACGACCATCCCTACGGTCACCCAATTTGGGATTTACTACCATTCAACATCATGGTGCGTGGTCGAGAAGTCTGCCAGAAAGTTGGTATTAGGGACCGCAGTGTTCGGTATATGATGCCTGGTGAGCCTGAGCCGAATGTTCGTGTTCTCCGTGTCTTGCTTGACATCGAATTCTATCAATCTTGGACGTTGGGGTATCCTTGTGTGGATTGGCAACCCTACCAAGAGTTAGCGATTACTATCGAACAGGGCGTAGAGGACCTAGAAGAACTCAGACAGCAGGGGCTACTCGGAGAACAGTTAGATATAGGCCCCCATATGGTTGCAGTTGTGGAGGAGATTCTAGATCGAGGATCTTGTGAAATTCTTGATGGAATTCTAGCAAAAATCGATAGTTACTCCGGAAAATGAGGATGTTCTGGAGGAAGTGTCTGTCCTCCTCCTCGCTCGAATTCTGCATAGGCCCTTTGTGCGGCTTCCTCGATCACCCTTCTCATCTGCTCGAAGATGGTTTTGAACTTGTCTTCAAAGCATGCAGCGTATCCGTTAGGGTGGAATGTCGCTACTTTCGTCTTTCGTTTAAAGATGTGGAAGGTTGGGCGGGGAATTGGACCAGCAATAGGCTCAGAGGGCCTAAATGGCTCCTCCACCTCTAGACGGTATTTACCCGCACAGAATTGTTCAAAGGCCCTTGGAATCATGTCTTGTCGTGCGTTGTCCATCGCCTGGTATTTCGGATGTTTAACCAAAATAGTCAACCTCAAAATTAATCTGTATACTTTAGAATCTGGGTCTCACAAATTTATACTTCTCGTTCACAAAGAGCTTCGTTACTTTGACGTAGTTCCTCCTGGTTTCTTGTCTCCTTTAAGCAACCCTAGCTGACTCTTACATTTTGGACACTGATTTTCTTTGAATATACATAGGTTGAAGCACTTTGTGTGAAAGTGTCCGCCGCAATGACGACACTTGATAATTGATTCAAGAGGGTAGGTAATCGCGAATACCATTCCGCAGCCAAGGCAGGGAGAACGTTTCTCCCTTTCCCGTAGTTGTTCCTTGTGATGCTCCATTATTTGTTCATAGCATTTAATGGCTTTTTGTCGGGCCCCTGCTTTCATGTAAGCGAATCCTAAATTCACCAGGTAGTTTATATCTCCTGGATTGACTTCGACTAGTTGACTGTAACACTTGGCTGCTTCTTCCCAATTACCAGCATTACAATGACATTCTGCCTCCAGTTCTAATAACAAGACAGAATCTCTTGAGCTTTTTTCACGAACTTGGTGTATTACTTCTGAAGCGCGTACCCACTCTTCCTGAGGGTAGGTTTCACCAGAGACTTGGTCCTCGGGTAGTGATTGTCCAGTAATGGGTAGCTTTGTTTTCATTTTTTCCTTCACCCATTGCTCAAACATTGCACCTCGGACTAAACTTGGACCAGATTGAATAATTTCTTGGAGTACACCTCTGATTCTTCCCCTGTGAACTGAAGAACTCTGTAACGCTGAAACTAGAGGCTTGATTATTCTTGGTCCCAGTTTTGTAATGGTAGTTCTATCCATCATGATTAAAATTCCAAATACCTTATTTACAATCGGAGGTTTGGGTATATCCTCACTGGTGATGGTTTTGAGAAGTTCTTCGGCTGCGAGTTGCCCCATTGAAGTAATTGTACTTGTCAAGGAATCCCTAACTCTAGCAACATAATAACTTTGAAATTGGGTTTCAAACCCCCTGACCAGATAAGAGACGAGTGCCTTTGCAGCTCCTCTGGTCTTGATCCTTCCAAGAATCTGAATAGCAGAAATGACTGGAGAGTAATTTCTTTCATTGTTAATGTATTCTCTAAGAGGCTCGACTGCTCCATCGCCAAGCCTTTCCAGCTCTGACCACTTTCTCATCGCGATAAACAGTGAGGCTAGTTTAGCAGGGTCTGAAGGCGTCCAACCACGCCGAATAAGGAGATTGTATGCAGCGATTCGAACTTGATTGTGTTTTGTTTCTTCGAAAAGTTTCTCAAGCGGCTTAATTATCTGCTGATTTCCTATTCTATGAAATGTTTCTATGTACATTAACTGAACTTGATGATGTGTTTCCCGCTGAAATTCTTGTAATAGAACTTTGAATACCTTGGTACTGCCGAATGACTCAAGGGATTTTATAGCAGCAATCCTTACTTGGTGATATTCTGTTTCTTTCAGAATCTTGATGAGTGGTTGGACAGCTTTGCGATTCCCAAGTCCCGATAAAAGCTGAATAATCGATATTTGAATCGAGCTGTTTGATATTGTCTGGAGTCCTTGCAGAAGACCATTGAATGCCTTTGGTCCACCAATTTCTCTAAGAGCCTTAGCCGCTGCTATTCTAGATTGCGGATGAGCTCCATTCAAAAGAATATCTATTAGCTGCGGAACTGCTTGTTTATTTCTAATCCTTTGCAATGCAGATATCACTGCTATCTGAACTTGTTGGTTCGATTCAACTTGGAGACTTTTGATAAGTCCTCTAAAAGCAGATATTCCTCCAAAGGTTCCAATCGCGACGGCAGCTGCTTTACGCACATTTACACTGTTGTGCTGGTGATTGTCTGGTTCTTTTACTAGAATCTCGATGAGTGGCTTAATAGCCCGGCGGTCTCCCGAGGATTGGAGCAGCCGAATAATCTCTAGTTGAACTTGATGGTTCTTTGAATTTTTTAGAACACGACTAAGGGGAGTGATTCCTAGGCTAATTCTGTGTTTTCTAAGGGTCTGCAAAATATGCTGTTGATGTAGATTCTTCTCTAGTTGTAGGCATTTGAGAAGAATCTTAAACGCTTCATCGCCTCCAATGTTACTGATTCCAGTAATGGCTGCCCTACATGCGTTTATGCTACCCTGATTATTGGCTTCTTTGATAAAGAAGTCAGCGAGAGGGCGTAAAAATTGTTTATCACTAGTTCTTGCTAGAACAGTCACTACTGAAGTTTGAACCTGTGCATTTTTCTCAAGTTTTAGACTCTGAACCAAAGCATTGTATGCTTCAACCCCTCCTATTGCTCCAAGAGCAGCGGCTGCTGCATTACGAACATTGAATTCCTGGTCACGAATTAGGGCTTCAACTAGTGAGGTTAATGCTTGGCTTTCAGTATTCTGACTCATATAATTGATTGCTAGGATTCGGATAGCAGGAGCAGGGTCTTGTATTGCCTTAATTAGAATCTTGGTTGTCTGAGGTGCCTTCAGACGTACCAGATGTTGAGCGGCGTTCTGGCGTAACTGCTGGATATCGCTGTGCATAAGAATGTGGGCGAAGGCTTCTAAGGCTGCTAAGAGGAGTGTTTCACTCTGTGATTCTGCTTTAACTGGAGTGATCATCTGAGCTACGGAAAACCTGAATTGCTGATCAGGTTCGTTTTTTAGAACATGAGCTATTGCACTTTCTACACGTGGATTATCTGTAGGTAATAGAAGCCGAAGCGCTGCATTCCTAGTTGTTGTATCATTATCAAACAAGAATTGTTGAATCAGAAGGTCTGTTGCGCGCCCTCCCATCGATTGCAGCCCTACACCAGCTAGCCGCTGGACCTCTCCCGAATCATCTCGAAGCGCTTCAAATAGAGCATCGATACTTCGGGGATCCTGGATTTCCTGGAGCATTTTCGCTGCCTTTGTTCTAATTGACAAGTCAGCATCTTTAAGCAGGAATATCAGAGCATCAACCACACGAGGATAGACCACCCCCTCTTCACCTGCTTGATGCTCATACCAATGCTCGAAAACCTCAACCGCCTTCCTCCTAACTTTTGGGTGTTGATCCGTTAGCCATGGAACAAGCAACTCTACAATCCTTTCATCCCTGATTTTCCCTAGGGATGAAATGGCAATCCATCGAACACGGAAATCCTCGTCTCGTCTCAGGCGAAAAAGCGAGTTTGCTACTAGGGCTTCACGGAGTTCTCCCAAGCTTTGGGCTGCTGCTCCCCTGACTCGCCACTGCTCATCAAGGAGGGCCTTTGTGAGAGGAGTTATAGAATTCTTCCCAAACTTCCTCAAGGCGATAGCAATTCTAGATCGTAAAATACTAGAAGGGTCCCTTATTACTAGCTGTGCTAGAGCTTCGAAAATCCTCTTCTCCTGGAATCCTCCAAGGGCTAGAGCTGCTTCCATACGCACCTCATAATTCCCATCGCTCAGGGCCTTAAGCAACGGCTCTATAACCGATTTATCGTGTCTTACCCCTAGCACATAAGCTGCAGCCCTTCTGTGATCAAGTTCAGAATGAGTGGCTAACACTTTGACAAGAGCCTGGATTGTGCTGTTCTCATAGATTCTGAAACCGAAGTTGTCGACTTCTTCGGCAGGGGTTCCACCTAGCCAGACACGCCGCATACTCAATATTCAGACCTCCCATAGACCACAAGCACATTCGTAGCAAAAGAGTTGCGGTTTCGAAGCATGAGAAGACAGGCAGTGATTCTTGACCAAAGTTTTAGCAGCTTGACCATTCTTACTTCCCACTATGACATTCACATAAATGAAGACAGAATAGAATATAAAAGATTAGATTTAGCTGAAGACCAGCCTGCCTATTATTCACTTGGATGCTGGGGTGCCCCCGTTTTTATAGAACCTGATAGATAATATTATTATTACGCGGAACCGTTTCCTTGAAACGCGGGATGTAACTGGATGAATACCACTCATCGGAAATCTAGGGTCCGAGAAATATTCATCACTCAATAGGCGAAAATCCTCTCAAGGAAAATGAGGGAAACTGGTAATGCTTCAAACAGGTGTGTACTATCTTTGGTTGCCTAAAGCCTACCCCAGCAGAAGTTTTGGTCAGTCAATCACACAGCACGTTTTTGTAGGCTCTTATCAAAGGTTTGATAACTCGGATCAGAAAGCCTTGGCAAAAATGCTAGTAAATATCCAACGCGTACCTTGGGGTTTTGCTTGCAGGTTTCAACCAAATTTTCCGCAGCTTCCATCAAAGAGTATAACTATTGATAATCAACTGGAGACCGTTAAAGAGTGTGTAAAGAGGCACGCTCAATACCACGAATTTTCACTCGCTCTTCGCCCCCTAGAGCTGCTCCAATTCTGGTCAGAAGAACTTCGTAATCTTATCGATCAATACCTCGAAGTTGAAGAGCTGGTCTATCATGGAGGATTGAAACGGAAATGTAAATGGCTAGTGAAATTCGTTGAGGAAAGGAACATTGACCTTGTAAATGAAGGGGTTCAATTTAGAGCCAATAAGACTGGTCTGAGCCAGTACCGTCGATATGGGTCTCCTCAACTCTACCCCTTTGGAGGCCCACAAATCGAGTTAATATTATCAAAGGAATTCCAAAACCCAGAAATTGAATATGTGCTCCAGCGCCTTTCTGTAACTCCAATACCAGTTGTACGTCACCACAGGAGAAGGTCAGAAGAGGAAGGCCGTTTGCGAGTACAAGCACCGGATATCGTCTTATTCTATCCTGTCTTTCAAGCGCTAATTCCGGGTTTAGAAGAATATGTCAACGAGTTAGGGCTCAGAAAAATGATAGATGAAAGGTGGAGGATGTATCATTGACAATCGATCTAAAACCTGCGCTCCTAACTTCAAAGGATTTTGTAAAAGACCAGCAACTCCTTATTGAGGCCGATTTAAGCATTCATCCCTTTCAAGGAAACATCGTTTGCTGGCAGGAATCTTGGTCAAAGGAACTGAAGCCTCTACGAATATTCTCATTCTCTAGAGAATCTCATCTCCTCTCCTCTGTTTTACCTGGCGATTTAATACTGTGCAACTTCCAGAGCCTCTATAACTCTCTGGGGGGCAAAGTAGTCAAGATAACTGAAAAAATTGAGACACTCGACCAGCTCACTAAGCTTCTTGAGGAAAATTCATCCCTCAGAATCCTTGCCTGGGATAATGGACTAGAACCTGATTCGCCACTTTTTCTTGCCCGCGACTTCATGAATGCTAGAAAGGAAATCGAATCAGGTAAAGCCCTTTCGTCTACGTTCTTGTTTAATTTCCTGAACCTATTCAGCCGAATAACTCAGCTGGACCGCTCTCAGATTCTCTTCCATGGATTGAAAATTAAATTAATCGATAAAATTGTCTCTTCCTTGAATTCTGAGTTTATTGAAAAGCTGGTTAACCTCCTAGACGAGTATGACCTCTCTACGAAAACCCCTCTCCTCTATCTATTAGACATCGTTGCTGGACCTTTAAGGAAAACAGCACCCACATATCGACCTAGCCTTGACATTGGCAGTCGCCTGGAAAAGGCTTTCACCACTCGTAAAGGGGAAAAGCGGGTCAAACGGCTTCGAAGTATATTCATCAGTGATTTCAAATCCTGGCTAGTGAAACATAGTACACGGGATTTGGATTTGAAACACCTCACTGAGGAGTATAATGCCCTCAAGGAAACAATTCTCGAAATGAAAACAGGCGAAGTCGAACAGGCAGTGATTTTCGTTCGAGGAAAAATCAAGAGAGAGTATCACATCACCTCTCTTCGTGAAAGTTCCCTAGGAAGGAGGCTCTTAATGATAACCAAAGTGTCTGACCGGAAGATTTGGGTCGACCAAGAAACATTCAACCTAATCAAGGCTGCTGTGAAGCGGCTAAAAATGACTCTAGTAGTCAAACCATACCCCAAACCGAAAAGAAAACGAGGTAGTAAACAATGCCAGAAGGAGAACCAGGCTCAACCCGAGCAAAAGGATCAAAGAGAAGGAAATCAAGAAGGTCCGAACCGGATTTCTTAGAACTATTCGAAAGCGCTACAATTACAAGAGAAAAAGCGCATAGTGATAACCTAGT
This sequence comes from Candidatus Hermodarchaeota archaeon, assembly GCA_016840065.1. Lineage (GTDB taxonomy): Archaea > Asgardarchaeota > Hermodarchaeia > Hermodarchaeales > Hermodarchaeaceae > YT-063. The sequence continues at coordinate 19,737 of JAEOTB010000047.1, forward strand.
CCTAGAAGGGCAGTACGAGGTGGCTTACGAGGCGATAATGGATGCATACAATGCTGAACTCTACGCGGGTCTTATTGGCCCCGTAGGTGTGGGAAAAACAATCCTCTGTAGACGGATAGCTGAGGATCTTAAGCGAGGTTTCTATTGGGTCACTTTCAGTGATCTCATCCGTCCCTCTACTCTCATTGGGTCCTTTGACCCTACTCTAGTGTTCAAGATTGGTTACTCACCTGAATCTTTCGTCCCAGGACCCTTCACTCTTGCCTGCTTGGGGGGTAGCGTTTTTCTAGCAAACGAGTTGAACCGAGGGGATGAATATGTACTGAACTCTCTGCTTGACGCTCTTGAGGAAAGACGTTTGTACATACCTCAGCTACGAACCTGGGTGAAGGTCCATAAAGACTTCTTCTTCATCGCTGCTATGAACCCGCTAGAATTCAAAGGAACGCGAGATCTACCACAAGCTGTTAAAGACCGAATCAAGGTCTGGTGCCGTCTAGTGTATCCCTCCCGTAAGATTGAAGAAAAAATCGTCCGGTCCCATTGCCCTGAGGCGGAGCTATCTTCAACCGCTTTGGACCTTATCCTTACCCTTATTGAGAAATGTCGTTCCTCCCATCAAATCGAGAAACCACCAAGTATACGCACAAGTATAGGAATCGCTAAAATGCTTGCAGCAAGAAAGAAGCGCTTCAAACTAGAGGATGCACCAAATGAGCTGATAGCAGAAGTTGCATCCTTGGTACTCCCTGAGTCAATCGAGGTCCTGCCTGGTCAAGACCCGAATAACATCGTGAGAAACCTGTGCGTTGAGGTGCTCGGGTTTGGGTAGCATCGACCTGGAAAACCTCTTCGAATCCCTCCCGCCCCCAATCTTTGCAGCGCAGTTCTGTGACTTGATGCGTAACCAACCTGATATTGAGAGTGCTGTGAGTACCAGACAGGCCATAGCTATCACTAAGCTCTTAATGGCAACTTGCTTCCGTAAAGGAAACCTTAACCTGCTTCCCGAAGACTACATTCGTGCAGCAATTATCTCAACAGTACCCGAGCTACAAGAAGTCGCCGAACAAGTCGTTCTCAACATCTTGTTCCCTCGCCTTAGAGAAATCGAGGAAGATACCATCACCCAATTTGGAGGTAAAGGTAAAGGAAGCCATCCAGGACAGATATCCGCAGATGCGACTGTTCCAGAGAAGATGGAGAAGGATCTGTCAACAGATGTCCTGGAGGGTCTCTCTGATTTTCTTAGTGAGGTAGCACCCGATTTTGACTCAAGAGGAGTACAACCCTCAGGAGGACAATCTCAAGATGAACAGACTGATGAGCTAGACTTCTTTTTTCTCGCTAATGGAGAGTGGAAGGCTGGCCGACAACCCTTCAAAAGTTTGCTAGATACCCTAGATAGCCAAACTGATATTCTTTACAGACAAATTCAGAACCTTCCCCAGTTAACCCAGTACGTGAAGCAACGGATGATGCCCTCGATAAACCAGCTCTCAAGGACAGACCTTGCCGCAATTCCCCACGCAGATGTATCCAACGAAATAATGCAGAAAACGAAAAACCCTGTTGAACAAGCTCTAGCCCAGCACGCGGTAAAACAAACTAGTGGATTCAAGGAAACCTCTCAACAGATACTTTCTGATAGTCCTGTAGATTATACTAGGATGGCTCGCGCCCTTTCCGAATCAGGAAGCATAACCAAGGAAACATTCCAGGAAATGGTAGAAACTGCGGCTCAACAGGCTAAAACCAGCTCAGAAATCTACAACATCATTAAGACGGCAGAGACCCTAACCCCAAAAATGAAAGAGAAACTGTTTGACATGATTGGGAAAGAGCCTTCCCTTACCAAGGCACTAGAGATAGCTTCTTCCCTAGAGAAACTTCCCTCAATTACTGACCCCATTCTTATGGACTTCCTCAAACAAACTCTCTCCAAACCTGAAACTGCTTCGAAAATCTCCTTCAGAACCTTACCCTATATACCCTTTTACAGCAAAGATATCGAGAATGCTGTGGAAAGGGCCTTCCAAAAGGAAATGAGTAAATTACAGGAAGCTAAGCGCCCTGGAGATTTCAGCGAACTTTACGATGAAATAATGGACACACGAGACCGAACACAGAATGCTTATTATCAAAAAGTCCTCAAAGATCTTCAAAACCAAACTGGTAATGAGTGGCTCCAGTCAATCACCTCCCCAAAGAGTTTCTTAAACGTGGGACACCAACTGGCCCGACAGAAGCTAGAGTTCGATGAAGAGAAAGTGATGTCTCATGGATTAGAGATTGGCTGCAACAAGGAAGAGATTAACGAGTTCCTGTATTCCAGTTTTGAGAAATTCCTCAAGGCAATCAAAGAGGGCACCAGAGATGCTCGGGGGTACACAACCGCCCTTAAGCGATTAAAGCTCAAGCCTGACCAGATGCAACAAGCAATGGATACAGCTTTTCAAAGTGAGAACAGGGAGGCACTTGCTGCTTTTGCTAGCCAAGACCTCGCTACCATGACACAACAAGCTGCAAAGAGCGGGAATTCGCAAAAACTAGATTTACTCCTTTCTTCCCTCTCTGCGGGATCTGGAGAGGACCTCCTCAGGCAATGGTTCATACACAGGGACAGGATTCCAAGTCAAGCTCGGGAAAAACTTAGGCGCGTTCTAAGAAAGATTGTTATTGCTACAGCAATGGATATGGCCCGCATGAGGCTTGGCTCTGCAGAAGACGGGCTCATGGTAGCGAACACGATTCGACCCTACCGAGACGGAGACGAGTTTGACCAAATCGACATTGAAGGAACCCTTGATGGGATAATTTCAATGGGTAAGGATCTCACTCAGATTGTGCCAGAAGATTTGATGATGCATGAACGAAAGAGGGGAAGAGTAGCTCTACTCGTTCTCCTCGATGTGTCAGGTTCTATGAGCGCTGTAGAGCGACTCTCCTACTGTGCCCTTTTGGTCACCCTGCTTATTTCCCGTCTAAAAGAACAGGAAATTGCCATCGCTCTATTCGAATCAAATACACACGTGATTATGGAGTTTGAGGAAGAAAAACCGGAAATAGAAAAAATTATCGATCAACTCCTTGAAATTAGAGCTAGGGGTGGTACCGTTGTTAACCGAGCACTTGCTTGGGCATTAAAACAATTCCAGAAGGTCGAAGCGGAAAAAACCTACTTTGTGGCCTTGAGTGATTTCATACTTTCTAGAGAAGTTGGTACTGATGCGTCATTTCATGGAATCTTGAAATTCAAACCAAAGACATACCTTATCGCACCTGCTAAGAATATTCAAGGAGCAGAAATCAAGATGTGGCAGAAAGCTCTGAACGCTTCTGCTGTAACTCTCAAATCAGAAAGGGACATCATCGATATTGTGTGCAAGATAATATCCAGTCGCTAGCTGATATTTGCATATGAACCAGGAATTAGTGATGTTGGGGGTCCTTGAAAGTGTGTAAGAGGGAAAGAATCATATACTATTCTATCAATAGAATATTCTTGTATGAGAATAGCTCAAGAGCCCACACCAGCCGAAGTAGCAATTCTTGGACTAGTAAACGAAGGCGAAACACATGGCTACGGCATCAACCAAACCATCGAGGAAAGAGGCATGCACATCTGGACCGCGATAGGCTTCTCATCAATTTATGCAATCCTCCAACGACTAGAGAAAGCTAGGCTCATCAGAGGCCGTCGTGACAAAACGGAGAGACTGCCCGCGCGAAAACTCTACCGAATCACCAGCGAAGGAAGAAAAGCACTACAAAGGGCACTCAAGCTGTATCTATCAGAACCTGACCGCCCTCGCTTCCGTGTTGACCTAGGGGTTGCGAACCTCTATCTACTCCCAAAAGAGGAAGCTATCAAATGTTTAGAGGCTTACTGTGCTAATCTTCGTGATAAAATCAACGCCCTCGACAGACGGGTAGAGGAATTGAAACCACTGGATTTCATAACTGAGGCAGTCTTTGACCACGCGCTAGGCCATCGTCATGCTGAACTCGGCTGGGCGGAGACCCTACTTAAGAAATACCGAAAACAACCAACTGGGGTTTGAGAATGAGTAATCGATACATGATTGAGGATTTCAACTTCTTCGGAGGAATACATTGTGAAACCTGTGCAGTACGCAAAGTATTCCAATACAATGACCTCCCTGTATCTGAAGAGATGCTCTTTGGTCTAGCTGGAGGAATCGGGTTCATCTATTGGTATATGAAGATGATGCCTGCCCCTCTGGTTGGTGGAAGGGGCGGAGGCCGATACTTCATCGAAAACATCGGAAAGCGAACAGGAGCAGTAATTCAGCCTCAAAGGACTACAAGCGCGAAACGGGGTCATACACGACTCGTAGAAAGATTAAGCGCTGGGCAACCGACTGTGATCTATGCGGATATGGCTTACCTGCCTTACATGGGAGTCCCAGAGGATGCACACTTTGGGCAACATGTCATTGTTATCTATGGTATCGATGAAGCTGACAATAAGGTGTATATCTCTGACCGGGGAAATCGAGGTGTTACAATCACAGTGGAGGAGTTGAAGCAAGCTAGGGGTTCCAAGTTTCCTCCATGGCCGCCTCAGCATGCCTTATTTGATATCCAGCTGCCAAAGAAATTACATATAACACCAACTGTGTTGAAGCAGGCGCTTAGACAATGTGTGGATGGGATGATAAATCCGCCAATAAGCAACATCGGGTTGAAGGGGATGCAGAAGTGGGCAAAGCTCCTCCTCAAATGGCCTGAGATGTTCCCGGGGCGTAGGCTTTGGGACTGTCTTATGCAAGGCTTCATCTACATCGAGACTGGAGGTACTGGAGGAAGCTCTATGCGCCCAATGTTTACGAGATTTCTTGCAGAAGCAAGGGATATCCTTAGAGAGCCAGAGATTGATTCCGTGATTGAGAAGTATAA
>JAEOTB010000048.1 GCA_016840065.1 Candidatus Hermodarchaeota archaeon
GAATACGAGGGGAAGTACCCAAAGTAGGCAATAGCCCAGTGAGTATCCTGCATGACTCCTTCGCTGTCGTTCTCGATTTCGAGGCCAAGGTATTTGTCGTATTTCTCATTCCAGATACTGGGAAGGTCGGGGAAAGCGATTTTCTCTGTAAAGAGGTCGTATTCCACCTCAAACCTGATAATAATATGGAGCAGATAGGTGAGTTCGTCAGCTTCGACGCGTATCTTGGAACGCTCCACGTTGTTGACTGCTTGGACCATCTGCTCGACTGAGATGTCCTTGAAGGTCTTTCCGGTGTGTTTGTTGAGACGGGGGAGGAAATACTCCCAGAACTCAGAAGACCTACCAACATTGTTCTCAACGAAGCGTGACTGCGACTCGTGGATACCAAAGCTAGATGCATCGCCGACAGGCTGCCATTTCCATTCTTCGGGGTGCCCCTGAGTGTAAAGAGCGTGCCCTGCCTCGTGTAAAATGCCGTAGAAACCAGAGGTGAAATTATCCTCGAAGTAGCGAGTAGTAATTCTGACGTCATCATAATATCCTGTACTAAAAGGATGTGTCACTTCATCGATGCGTCCACCAGCTTCTTTAGAGGTAGTGTCATATTTCGCGAAGCTAGCAAGGTCTGTGGCAATAAGGCGCTGTGTCTCGATGGGGACAGACCTGTTAAGGAAGCGCAAATCTAATTTGCTACTGGCTTCAACACAGGAGTTTACCAGGGGGACTAACTGTTTACGGAGCTTTGTGAAGACCTCTGAGATTTTTTCACTCCGCATATTTGGTTCGAACTGATCAATGAGCGCGTCATAGGGCGTTGGGGTGCCTTTCACCTCCATCAATATCGCAGCCCGTTGCTTTACCAGGTCAACAAGCTTTGAAAGCTCTGGCTCGAAAATCTTCCAATCTTTTGCAGTCTTTGCCCGTTTCCAAGCACCGTTTGTGATAGTGCGTTGTTTAGTGAGAGCGGTGACTAGCTCTTCAGGGATACGAGTTGCCATATCGTACTGCTTTCGGATGAGGTGTACATTGCGCTTCTGGACCTGATCCAGTTTCCCATAGGTGGTCTTCTGTTCGACCTTTCTCAGCAGCTTCCCCAAATCATCACTGCTCAGAATTCTGTGGCGCATCTTACCTAGGAAAGCTTGCTGCTCTCCCCGCTGAGGATAACCACGCGGGGGCATGTATGTCTCTAGATCCCAGCCAATTACACCACTTATTGTCTCGATTATTGTTACATCTCGGGTTTTGGCGAGAAGCTCATCATAAGCTGCTGTCATAGCGGAGGCATTGAATACCTTGCCCTTAAAAGTCTGACAGATAGGGGTAAAATTCGTAATTAACAGAACAAGCACAGGAGTTTAAGGGTACAAACTATGGGAACCACAACATCCATCGAATCGAAGTGAAATAGATGGGTGACATCTCAAAACTCCTCAAAACTCATATCCAGAAGGCGAAACCGTATAGTCCCACAGCCGCCCTTCGGCTGCTGAAACCTAGGGCTAAGGGTTCAGGGTTCATTCGCCTTCAGGGAAACGAGCTGCCCTTCGGCATCTCACCCAAAGTTCAGCAAGCCATAATCGATGCCCTCCCAGAGGCGCACCTGTACCCGGATTCTTCCTATTACGATGTGATGAAAGCCCTAGCCGAGTACACAGGCTTTGACGCTAAAGCCCTAGTGTTGGCCAATGGTTCAACCCAGTTCATCGACAGTTTATACCATGGCTTCATCAATCAAGGTGATTCTGTCCTCTTCATCCCCCCAGATTATGGTCCCTACAGAATCCGCCTTAGAATCTGTGGCGGAAAAGCACAACTCGCCTCCCGTCCACCACCAGATTACAACTGGGATTTTGACAAGGTCATAGATGCGATTACCCCTGAAACCAAAGTCGTTGTTGTAGTCAGTCCAAACAACCCTTGCGGAGATTGCACTCCTGAAGCTGGTCTTCGCCGTCTCCTAGAGAAGGATCTTCTCGTTGTTGTGGATGAAGCCTACTACGAGTTCGCCGATAGCACACTAGTTCACCTAGTCAAGGAATATGAGAACCTTATCGTCACACGAACCTTCGCCAAGGTCTTTGGCTTCGCTGGACTCCGCCTAGGATACGCTATCACCACACCAGAACTTGCAAAATACCTAACAAAGGTAATTCATCATTTTCCAGTGAACCGTCTAACAGCAGCTGCTGCTGTTGCAGCGCTCAAGGATAAAGAATTCCTAGAGTTTGTACGCCGCGAAATCCGTACCAACCGGGTTTACCTTGAACAAGAACTCAACAAGATTGAGGGTGTCCGAGCTTTCCCCTCTCAGACTAACTTCGTCCTCGCTCAGTTGTCAAAACCAGGGCTTACCTCCGGTAAGATAGCAACGAAGCTACTCCTTCGGGGTATCCTCATCAGAGACTACACGGGCAAGGCAGGTTTAGAAGGAGAGTTCATCCGTATCACCGTAGGAACGAAGGAACAGAACAAAGCCGTGGTTCAGATTATTGCCTCTGCATTCTCCTAGGATCAGAGTTTTCTGAAGCATTTCCCAGGTGTTAAGAACTGGTTTGTAGGAAATCGTCCATTTCCTTTAGTTTGTCTTGGAATATTGTGGAATAGTGCAAGAACACTTCCACTCGCTTTGATTCTGCGTTATAAAACTTAGTTAGCGGTTGAGAACGGAGATATTCAAGCAACGGTTTGAGGAAGGCGTCATCTGAGAAGATAGTTTGTACAGTTTTGATTGATTGGTTCAACTCAGAAAGGTATTCTTGGCTTTGTCGAATACCTATCCGGAGTAGCCCAAAATCAATCGTATCTGGAAAAGAGTTTACAACATCGGGTTCTGGGTGGGTGAAAAACTCCCGCCGCCAACCTGCGATGTCAGTGTCCTTAGGGATAACTGTTGTCAGGATGCAAATTTCATGTTTGACAAACAAATCGTAGACCTTCGCCCGTAATGTCAATAACTCCGATAGTTTCAGGCCCCATTCTTCGATGGGTGCAAAAAGATCAATCCGCTGCTCTAATTGAGGACCGTTAACCTTGATAGGCGTGTCGTCTGAACTAATTAATAGAGGTTGGGTAGCCCGAATTACCGCGAAAAGGTCGAAGTACTTGGCAATTGCCTGTTGAATTTGATGAGGATCTTTCGTGTCATAAGCATTAGTCAGCGTTTGACTGAATGCACGATAGAAACTTTGGCGTGAATCCTGGGATAAAGCTGTTAAAATTACTGGTACGCTTTTAAGGTGTTCACATTCAAGAACCTCGATAGCTTCTACCATTCTAGGGGCATTTCGAGCTAGTTCTTCGGTTTGGTCAACTAATATGGTCAATTCGGTGAGAGCATCAGAAACAACCCAACGCAAGTAGTCGGTGTCCAGCTTCTGGTCTTCCATAAATGGTAATATGCTTGCAGAGTGGTCAAGTACTGCTTCTATCTGTTTTTCAGTCAACCTCAGATTGTTGCATATATTTTCGAGATGATTTTGCCATTGCTTCAGCTGCTGCACATATCCTGCAGCCCCCCGAATCAAATAAACAAGGTGCTGCAACCACTCAGTCTCTAATATAGGCACGTCCCCGGGTTCTTGAAGTACCCTGTCCCAAGCGTCCATGCTGGTGTCTTCTACTCCTGTTGGTATGTCGTATACTCGTCGGACGAAATCGCGTATCAGTATGAAATACTCGGCTATGATTCTAACATCCGGTGGAAGAGACAAAAGTGCACCTGCTCCCAAATTTACTTCATTGACTATTAGTAAACTGGTCGATAAGGATTTCCCTAGAAAGGGTTAGTGATGTTAACATGCGAGGATTCTGTTAGTTTTAGATAAAATCTGGTAAGGATTTAGAAACAATGGTCTCTCAATCTTCTCAAGATAAATCTCGAAGGAAAGCGTGAATCGCCTCAAGCCTTTTCACAAACTGATCCGAATAGGAGAAGAAAGCGTCCATCCGCTTTAGTTCAGCATCTAAGAAGCGTCTGAGTGGAGGAGAACGGAGGTAATCCAGTACAAGAAGGATAGACTCGTTGCTGAGTATAGATTGAGCCTGAGTAACATAACTGATCACCTCTGAGAGCTGGTCTAAACTTTGCCCGATGGCTATCTGTAAAAGGTCACTATCACAGGTGGCTGGGAAGAAGGTAGTTGCTGCTCTTTTCGGATGAGCGAAGAATTCCCGTAACCATAGAATGTGATTCTGCTCCCTTGGTAGAATCGCTGAAATTAATGTGAATTCATGCATGATAAACAAGGTGTAGATTTTTGCTCGAAGGTCTACTAATTTTTCTATATCTTGGTTCCATTGCTGAATAGTGTCAAACAGGTTGATTCGTTGATTCAGTTCCTGGGGAGTAAATCCCATTAGTGCATCATCTTCGTCAATGAAGAAATGTTGACTTGTGCGGATACGCTTGAAATAATCAAAGTACTCAGCGAGGAGTTGTTTAATCCGATGAGGGCTTTTTGAAGAATATGCCTTAACAAGAGTGTTGTTTATACGTCTGTAGAAGCTCTGACGGAAATCATCAGAAAAACCTTCGACGATAACAAATCCCGTTCTAAGATGTTCACAATCAAGCTCTTTAATTGCCTCAAGGACTGAAGGGAATTCAAGAACCAATTCCTCAGTCTGGTCAACCAAGGATGTAAACTCTGTGATGGCGTCAGAGACTACCCAATGTAAGTAATCTAGCTCGAATTCCTGTTCCTCCAAGAAGGGTGTTATCTCCTCTGCAAGAGTTACGACCTTGTGTTGCTGCTCCTTTGTTAGCCGAAGATTCGACGAAAGATGGTTTAGATGTTTCTGCCATCTCTCTAGTAGTCGGAGGTAGCTATTAACACCTCCAATTACGTTGACAAGGTGCTTGAGCCACCTCGTCTCTATAGCTGGAACCTCTCCGAGCTTTTCGGTTAACTGTGCCCAAGAGCCCGTTTCCATACCCTCTACCCCTGTTCCAAAACTAAACGCCTTTTGTACAAACTCCCGTAAGAAATCGAAATACTCCGCAACCACTTTGATTACCGAAGAAGGTTCCAAAGATATCTAAATCCCCTCAGAAAGGTTGTGTAGTAATTTAGTGTTGGATAATTTAAATGTAATATTTTGAAGTATGTGAACTTTGAATTCTGGGGACGAAAAGACTAATCCCAAAACCAGCAACTACACATATTCCCTGCCAAAGGAGGAAGGGCTTTCTTTATATTATTTAATAAAAGCTTGAGGTGTATACGCGACATGAAATTTGAGGACCACATTAAACAATTCCAGCTCCAACGTGGTGCTATCTATTATGCTGGTCGGCGCCTTGTTATCGTCGAAGCAGAGTATTTGGCTGGGCTACAACAAAAGATGGAAGAAATTATCGGAACTGACGGTACTTTTGCCATAATTCGCGACGCCTCCTTGGAGGGTGGGCGGCGTATTGCGAAGGCTCTTGTTACGATGTTTAAGGACCTGCTACCAGAGGAACTGATTAAGGCATTCTTCAAACTCCTTGAATTTGGGGGTTTTGGTCTCTCGGAGTTAAAGGAGTTCAGTCTAGATCCTTTCAAGATGACTGTAACCTGTGAGAACACCTATCTGGCTGGTACGATAACAGGTGCCAGTGAGCCCAGGTGTCTTTTTTTCACCATGGCGGTGGCCTTTATCGAGGCACTGCTTAAGGAGAAGGGCTATGACAAGGAATTCACCTATGAAGAAACACAATGTGTTGCCAAGGGCGACAATATCTGTGAATCTAAGTTTTCGCAAAATGATTAAGAATCCATTTTCGCCGTTTTAGCTTCCCGTTTCCAAGTCACGCAGTTTGTATAGGACGATTTCTCTGTGGCCTGCGGTACTCAAGCTCCGTAGGTAGTCAATCATGTCTTGGTCATTCTCTAGACCGTGTCTTTTCAGTGTCCGAGCTACTAATGCATTGAATTCTTCATCAGAGAGGCTTGCTATCTCTACATCATCTAGCTCATCTAGCTCTTTCTCTTCTTCAGTATAGGGTTCCTCAATTTCAGGATGTGTCCTCTCAAAAGATGAAGGCTGTTCAGAATCGGAGGTTCTTTCATCGTAGAGGTTCTGTAGGCGATGTATTACCGTCTCTCGGTGACCCGCGGCGCTTAGGCTTCTGAGGTAATCATAGATCAGTTCGTCTCTTTTCACACCCAGTTGCTCTAATATCTTGGTTACTCGCTCGTCAAACTCTTCTTGCGGCAAGCTCGCATCAGATAAGCTCGCAAATAGCAAGACTAAACTGCTTTCTTCATCTGAAACGGCAGGAGTAGGCTCAGGTTGAGGTGTTTCCTGTTGAGAGGGTGCTGCTGCTAGAGGTATTCTAACAAGAGTTCTTGGTGGGCCTTCGGATTTGATATTTACCTCGACAAGACGCTGGAATATGGCAAGTATGTTCTGCTCATTGGAGGCGCTGGTTTCAAAATAATATGCACCGAGTTCCTCTGCGAGGGCTTGCCCCTCCTCTTTCCTGATAACCCGCTCATCTTCGATATCCACCTTTGTCCCTACAAGAACGGTAGGGATGACACCTTGGGTGCGAAGAATCTCCTTTGACAGATTGGGCACTTTCTCAAAGGAAGCTCGGCTAGTCACACTAAAGACATGGATTGCGCCAACGCTCCCACGATAATGGGATTCCCGCAGGCTCTGAAACCACGGCTCACATCCCAGCATCCACAACTGGAGGGCGATAACATCCTCCCCGTATTCTAACTGGCAAACGCCAAAGGAAGTACCAGTGAGCCGATAATATCCTTCATTGAAAAAGTCGTATCCGATGAAGTTTTGGATGAGGGTTCTCCTACCCACACCAGTGTCTCCGAGAATAAGCACTTTTAGTACGTAGCTACTTTGTCTTTCTAAACTGCTCTCGGTGCTAGGGGGTTCCTCACGACGAGATTTCCAAAATCTTCGCACAGATTATCTCCCACCGATTGATTTTGTTTCCCAGCTCAATGAGCCCGGGCTTGACGATGTTACAATATCTCCTTGCATCCTATATTAGTACTGTTCTCTGCAAGACGAAATAGCCAAAAAACAACAGCAACCAAGATTAGCTTGAATTGTAGAGGAAGAATTAGGGCTTTCCATTCATTTTTTAGCCTTGATTGTAGGAGGGCGAGGGAGTGATTCAACATGACTGAAAGCAACATGGCGTGGAATCTCGCCCCCCTAGTAGATTCATCAGATCTAGAGTATCTGAAAACCCAGATGGAACAGCTCATCGCTGAAGCAGAAAAACTGGGCAAAGATTACAGGGACAAGATTACCTCGCTGGACGCAAATGGGCTTCTAAAACTCCTAAAAAGAATAGAGAAAAACATTCTAGAACGGGAGTCGGTTCTCAGATATGCCCGGCTGAGGTACTCAGCGAACTCACTGGACCCAGAGGCAAAACAAATCAATGATATGGGTCGGAGAGCCGAGATGAAGATACAGCAGGAAACAGCTTTTGCCATGATCGAAACAACACAACTACTCACTCAGAAACCAGAGCTAGTCAACGATCCAATATTATCAGAATATAAGCACATGCTGGAAGTGATTGTCCGTGGAGCACCACATATCCTTTCAGAGAAAGAGGAGCGCTTGATAATCCAGAAAGACCGATTCGGCATAGACTCCTTCTACCGTCTGCAACAAGACTGGCTCACAACCCGCACCTTCAAAATCGAAGTAGATGGCAAAATAAGAGAGATGCCATATGGGGAAATCACAGCTCTCTACGAACATCCCGACCGTCAGCTTCGCAAGAAGTCCAATCGGATTGTCTATTCTCAGTTAGGAGAAGATGAGATTCTTTGGGCAAGCGGGTTCCGCGCTATCTTCGGTGACCACCTAGAAACATGTAAACTTCGTAAATGGCCCACACCCTTAACTCAAAGCGTAATCGATAATGATATCGATGAACAAACAGTCAAAGCACTGATGGATACGGTAGAGAATCATGTAAAACTCTACCAGCGATATCTCCGCCTCAAAACCCGTATGATGAAGCTCCCAAAGCTAGCCAACTATGACATCATAGCTCCACTGCCAGACATGCCAGACCGAAGCTTCACATGGGACCAAGCACGAACCCTCGTCATAGAATCATACAAATCCTTCGACAAAGAATTCGCCGACATCGTAGAACACATGTTCGAGAAAAGGAGAATTGACGCAGAAGTACGGAAGGGCAAATCCTCAGGCGCTTGGTGTGCCTCTTGGCTCTCAGGAAACTCTGCCTTTATCCTTATGAGTTTTAATGGTGCCATTGGCGAAGTCTTCACACTCGCCCACGAGAATGGTCACGCAGTGCACTCAGTCCTCATGTCCACTAAACTGTCACCCTTGAACACAAGCATAAGCTTTGGCGTCGCAGAAACAGCCAGTATCTTCGGCGAACTACTCCTCGCCGAGAAGCTCATCGCCCAGGCAAAAACAAAAGCAGAAAAACAAGAGGTCCTAACCAGGATACTCGACGAATTCGGCATGACCGTGTTCCAAGTCTCCGCCAGATTCTTCTTCGAAACATGGCTCTACGAAGCCACAGAACGCGGCGAATTCCTCGACGGCGAAACCATCGCCAAATACTGGACAAAAGCCCGAGACAAAATGTACGGAGACACTATCGAATGGCTCCCCGAAATGAAATGGGAATGGACCATGAAAGCCCACTACTATATTCCTCGTTTCCGCTATTACAATTGGCCGTACGTGTACGGTCAGTTATTCGTGTTTGCACTGTATCAGTTGTATAAGGAGCAGGGCAGTGCTTTCGTTCCTAAGCTGAAGGCGCTCCTGTCTTCTGGTAGTACCAAGTCTCCTCGAGAGATGGGGTTGGAGCTGGGATTAGATATCACGACTCCGGAGTTCTGGACATTGGGTATGAAGATGGCAGAGGAGTTCCTCAAAGAGTTAGAGTCACTGATGGAATAGTGTGACTTTTGCCTTTACCCTCTTGGATGCGTTCTCGACCAGGCTTGAATCTGGTGTATGTGTTGTTGGCTTTGCGCCATTCCGCGTCGGTCACCAAGTTCACTGAATAACTGGTACCCCCTTTGTGCCTTCTCAAGGGCTTCATCATACCGCTGCAGCTTTGCCAAGACGATACTGAGATTCCCTAGCTGGTTCGCCATTCCTCGCTTATCTCCCGCCTCCTGGCTCAGGCGAACTGCCTCTTCGAGTTTAACTAACGCCTCTTGAAGCTGTCCCGTTTGCATCAACACGTTACCCATATTCCCAAGATTGTATGCGATCCATTCCTTGTCGCCCGATTTTTGGTAGAACTGAAGCGCTTTCTCCATCATTTCTATAGCCTCTTCGAAGCGCCCCATCTGAGTCAATATCACTCCGATGTTGCTCTGCAATTCAGCTACTCCTAGAGGGTTCCCCATTTGCTGATTGTACTTCAACAAGTCAAGGTGTTCCCTCAATGCGGCCTCTAAATTCATACATTCACCTGTAACACTATCTTGGTAAAACATTTCCGCCCTCAGAGTCCCTGATGGACTAATCGACAAGAATAACCAAGTAAAACTCAACCTGGGCGATTCCAGAAAAAAGAAAGGGTTGGGAACCGTACTAGATTTCGTTAAATACGATCCCAATTAGAGCGTGTATTAGGCGCCACGCCGGCGAATAAGACAGACAACCACTACAATGACAATCACTATTATTATCACTGCAACGATAACAAGGATTAACAAAAGGGGTATCCCACCAGCTCCCGCTCCTGGAAGAGCTAGCTGGAAAGCACCAGCGCCGCCATATGATGCTACTCTGATGTAATAGGTTGTACCAGATGTAAGGGTTCCTGTGACAGATTCATCTGAATCAGGGGAGGTATCCGAATCCATCAGTACTAGAGAGCCTGGGGCTCCAGAATAGAGATAGAGGTCAAAGTCTACGCCGGTGTTCTGCATCGCATCAAGGTTGAAAGTCTGAGAACCAGAAGTAGCAGCAGTGTAGCTGAAGAAGACGTTATCGCCAGTTCCTTCAAGGTATCCATAACAGTACCCTGATGAAACGTTGAAAGCTGTATATTGGGTTTCACCGATGTCGAGGAAGGGACCGAGGAACTCATCGAAATCAGTGTCAGTCAGCAGATCCAAGGAGTAGGCTCCGTGGTCCTCGAAGGCAATGGCCATCCCTGTGGAACCGGGTAATCCAGAGAGGTGCGCCTCATCGGTCACCGCAGTCAAATGCGCAGTGTTGAGGGCTGACGCATACCCAGCAATGGTAGCATCGGTGATGGCACCAGCGGCGGCAGAGGCGAAGCCTCCCAAGTCAATGAAGGTGAGGTCAGTGAAAGCTTGAGCCTGTCCAATGGCATAGCTTATTGCACCGTACTGGGCTTCAAGGGTTGCCGTGGGGAGAAGAGCCGATGAGAATGTGTCTAGGGCAGTACCAACAGCTCCAATCGAAGATGTTTGGACAGCTGAAAGACCGACATTACCGACATTAGGGTCATAGTAGATTCCGCCAGTGTTGTAGGCGGTGTGGTACCGAGTTACTAGCTGAGTGCACAAGCTTGCAGGAGTAATACTGGGGCTGTTCACAACATCGGGCAGCCACTCTTGGTAGGGAAAGCCCGACAAGGGGATTGTGTCTTCTGAAAAGACCACATAATCAGTTTCACCCACAAGCTGATACGCGACTTCTATCTGAGCCATGAGACAAGCATCAAAGGCGACAATATCAACATCAGTTATGGAGGGGTCAGCCAGTACTGATTCAATCTCAGCCATGGTCAACCAGTTTCCACCAGGGTCATCATCAAAACAGACTCCAGGATAGCCTGCACCGTGATTCCATAGGATTAGTAGGTAGTTGTTTGCTGGGGCGAAGGACTGAGCTGTCTGGATGAAGCCTAGCAAGACACCGGGAAGCCCACAGTCAGGAGAAAAGGCAGCAATATACTGCGAATTAATAGTGCCAGAGGTATCATACGTGACGTTGTATATTCCCTGGTCACTAAAATGGGCATCAAAGTCTGCTGCAACAATGATGTTGACATCATCCGTGGATCCTACCGTCTCCATATCGTTGAAGTCCTGGTAACCTACAGCGTCCAAGTTGTTGTCAGCACAAAGATAGACCATTATCGTCCAGTCTAATGTTTGACGTGTCGGGTTCTGTTCTGAAGAAACCTCAGCTGGGGCTTCTTGGGGAATCACTGGTTCAAGTATGGTGGAAGTTCTAGGGTCAGCGTCGAAGAATCGTGTCATACTTGGCGCTTGGAGCTTGTGGGAAGATCCAGATGAGATGCCAAGTATCATCGCTGGTGCAACTGAAGAAGTGGCAAACGTTGCGAAAAGAAGTGTTATAACAAGTAACCGTGTAACTTTCATGGTAGGTAACAGGAGTTATCCGATAATAAATCTGTTCATTTAACGGATGTCAAACAGGGTAGTGAATTCTGCGCCTAAAAAGGACTTTTAAGAAGAAACCCCGTTCTCTCTTCCTATCAATCATGGTGGGTTTTGGTAATGTCAGCTAGACGCCCAATATCTGAAAACAAAGACGGGGACAAGATAAATTTCGTCGAGTTACTCACCGTTGACATCTTTGGGCAACCCAAGGGGTTAACGGTACCAATCAGTCCCGTGGACTCCGTGGAACCGCTTGCCAGCGGGGCTGTTCCCATTCCCAATGGCAGTATTGATGGCTCCTCGGTTCGGGGTCTCAAGCAGGTCTCCAACTCCGATATCCGCCTCATTCCTGACATTTCCACGGTAACCGAGTTACCAGCGGCTTCTCCTCGCCGGGCCTGTGTCTTCACCAACATGTTTCGGCGCAGCTCAACAGGGGATCTTGAACCACATCCCCTCTCCTCCCGGTCCATCCTTCACAACCTGCTTAAGCAGCTCGCAGCCAGGAAGATTTCTGTACGGGTCAAACTTGAGCCAGAATTCTACTATCTGCAGGAAACAGGTGAGCCACTGGACCGAGGCAAGTACGCAGAACTCTTCCCAAAGAACCTAGGTCAGGATTTACTCTTAGAGACAGCACTGGACCTGCGGTTAGCGGGAATTGAAACCCGGTGGTTGCATTCAGAACTAGGTGAAGGGCAACAGGAAATCGAAATAGACTTTACTGATTTGGGTCGGGCTGCAGACAACCTAATTCTCTTCAAGCTGCTAGTACACCGGTGCGCAGCACACCATGGTGTTGAAGCAACCTTCATGCCAAAGCCTTTCCCTGACCAAGCAGGTAGCGGCCTTCACTGCCACATCCAGCTCTGGCAAGATGGTAAAAACATCCTAGGCCAGTCTGATGGCTCCCTTTCAAGCCAAGGACACTACTTTGTTGCAGGACTCCTAAAACACGCACCAGCAATCACTGCAATCGCCAACTCCACGATTAACTCTTACAAGCGGCTGGTGCCAGACTTTGAGGCTCCTACCCACATCGCCTGGGGATATATGAACCGTTCAGCCCTCATTAGGATCCCTCTATTTACCGAAGCTGAAAAGGCAGCTGTGGAGTTCCGTTCACCTGATCCTCTTGCTAATCCCTATATTCTTCTGACAGCTCTCATCACTGCAGGTCTTGACGGGCTAGACCATAAACACCAATCTCCACAACCCATTAGTGAAAACCTCTACAAGCTCTCAGCACGGCAAAGGGCAAAACAGGGAGTAAAGAGCCTCCCACAAACTCTGAAGGCAGCGCTCCAAGCCTTCCAGAAAGATACAATCCTCCAAAGCCAACTAGGAAAGGAGTTCTGCGAACTATACCACGAGATTCACTTGGCAGAGTGGGAAGACTATACTTTGAAATCAGTCACCGACTTTGAATGGGACCGGTACCTTCAAAGATGAATCAATTGACGCGTAGTTTGCACAACACAAGGCTAAGCCTTTTGAAGTTAGAGACGCACACAAGAGCGTTACTCTTTGTGAATGGAGGTATCCGATGTCTCGGTCAAAAGGCGGTACAAAGATTGTATTAACCGCTTCTGAAATCGAGATGTCTAACTTTCGTAACGACCCTTTCGCTGCCTTTGCTGGCTCATTTCTCCCCGCCCCTGGGATTGTAAAACGGTTTTTCTACCCAGAAACCAAAGGCTTTGGAGACAAAAGAGCGAAGATAGCACCTTACGGTCTTCGCAAAATAGAAGCACTCCTCCTTGAAAACGGATTCACACCCTCAGAGGTTGCGGTTGTCCATCCCAAGAAGCTCAAATATTTCATTGGACCTGAAACCCGGGTTGTGGGCATCTCAAGCATGGATCCGCTTGGTATTGCCTATGTCTCCCTGACCTACTCGAACCTCTTCACCTCTGGAGGTGAACCAAACAATCGCACTGAATTTCGGAACCTACTACTGAACACGTCAATCACCAAAGCACGACAAAAGGGGCAAATCAAGGTGATTGTTGGAGGTGCAGGCGCATGGCAACTTGCACCAAAAACAATCCGTGAGTTCCTCGGTATTGACTGTGTCCTAACTGGAGAGGGAGAAGAAGTGGTAGTGGATGTCTTTCGTCGAGCCATAAAGGGAGAACCAATTCCACCAGTTGTACAGGGCAATTCCCCGAGAAACCCTGAGGATATCCCCTTAATCAAAGGTGAGGCAGTTCATGGTTGCGTAGAGATAACGAGGGGCTGCGGGCGGGGCTGCCAGTTCTGCTCACCAACCCAGCGTCAACGAATGTCAATTCCACTTGACCGAATCCTCAAAGAAGTCAAAGTAAATGTTGATTCAGGAGCAGAAATGATCATTCTAGCAACTGAGGACATCTTCCTTTATGGTCTAAAATCCCGCCGCTTCCTACCTAACCGGGAACGCATCGTAAAACTCGTCAAAGCCATCGCCGAGGTTCCTGGAGTCAAGTATGTCCAACCCGCCCACATGGCACTATCACCTGTCGTCGCAGACCCCAAGTGTGTCGAGGAAATGGCTGAGATCCTCATTACAAAATCAAGTTATCGTCGCCGAGGAAAACCCTACATCACTGCTGAAGCAGGTGTAGAAACAGGTAGTCCAAGGCTGTTCAAAGAAAAAATGGCAGGAAAAGCCCTTCCCTTCAAACCCAAAGAATGGCCCGATATAGTGGTGCAGTCCTTCGGCATCCTCAATGACAACAACTGGAACCCGCTAACCACCTGGATTGTGGGACTTCCAGGCGAACGGGAAGAAGATGTCCTTGCCTCACTTGAACTCCTTGACCGCCTCAAAGGTGCAATCGCCTTCTATGTGCCCTTACTCTTCATACCCTTGCGCCCATCGATTCTCAGCGAAGGAAGCCGTCCAGAGATAGAATCCCTAACTGATTTGCAATGGGAGTTCTTCACAAGGTCCTGGGAATACAATCTAGATATCTGGCGGCGACCCCTTTCGCCAACTCCACGAAACCTGATATCCAGTCTTCTTCTTCCAATTCTAGGAGGGCTGTTCTATTTTGGGTCAGCAGCACGAAAACCAACAGGGCCCATGATGAAACGCTTAATCTTTCGTTCCATGAGAAGAGCATTTCTAGAACCCAGCTAGATAATTCAGCTAGAACTTCTCGTAATAAAGTCTTAATCTAGCTTAGCGCCGCATTTCAGACAGAAACCGTCACCAGGGCGGAAACGTTTCCCGCACTCCTCACAAAACTTTGGGATAGGCTTCTCAAAACCCCTTGTCTTACCTGGAGAAGCTCCCTCTGCTACCCCGCTATCAATGGGCGGTATTTTAGGAGCCTCCTTAACCACGGGTTTTACACCTCGGTGCTCCCGTACCTCATTGAGGAGCCGCTTATGCAAGACCCTCCAGATATTTCGGGTATTATTCTGAGTTCCGTGCTTTGGACACGATAGCGTGAACGTCACTTCAGATTCAGTAGAAGCACTAAGAGCAACAGGATTAAGTTGGTAACCACACAGAGCGCAACGGTAAAGGCGATCCGCCACGGTCTTGGCCCAGATATTCAAAGCCGAGTGATCAAGAATTAAGGATTGAGGGGTGCGGTGGCGGGGACAAACAACTAGTGCTGAAACCTTGTTATCCCGTGTACGCTCCAAAGACAGCACCACAAGTGGAGCACCACAATTGCACGTGAAATTAGCTTCGATTGCATCCTGAACCAAATTAAATCACCTTAACTTGTCCGCACAACCTCTTTCTACGAATGATCATCAGTGATTCGTTTCCAGAGTTGAGTTAAGCACCTCTGCTAACTGAGGCAATATAAACTTCACCAACTCAGCAGATTCTAGTGAAGCAAGGACCCACAGCGATAGCAGTACTCATCTCCCACTTCAACCTGCACACCACAATCTGAACAGAACTGGCGGGATATTCCACGCTGAACCGATCTCTGCCTCACCCTGGGATATTGAGGGGTAGCTGTCTGAACGGGAGAAACCCTAACAGGGCGATGTACGCGTACAGTTGGGTGGCGTCCTGGGACAACATGTTGACTGTGGAATCCCACATCAACCTCAGGCCTGCCAGCCACATTGTGGTATAGGGGTGCCCAGATTCTCCGCCAAGCATTTGTACGGTGTCGACCACAAAAGGCGTTCACTCGCACATAATTGCGTCCCTGATGGCTGGTTCGTAGATGTTCAGTTCGCTCACCACACTTAACACATCGATGTAGACGGTCCTGAAAGACATCTGTCCATCCGTCCATCCAAGCTAGGGGTAGCTTAATGAGCTCGGATACTTTATCCAAGGGACAAATCGTTTTTACGAGCACTAAATGCCGACTCCCAATCGCGGAGAGAACAACAAGGGGTGCTCCGCAGAACCTACAAGAGAGCTTACTGTGCCACCTACCGCCTAAGGAAGTGGCAACTCCTCGCCAAGGGAAGCCTGTTACTCTACGAGCGCGCTTCACTCTGCCCCAGATGGTGTCGCAAACACCTCCCGCTATTATGAGGCTGATACCTGAAAGGATGAGTATGAAGTTAAACATACTGAGAATGCCACAGATCAGTATAATGAATCCTATTAACAAAAATCTGAAGCCAGCCTTGTCTGGAGTTCGCTGTACATAAGATGATGCGTGAATTGATATAACCGCCCCCGAAAGGCATATCATGAAGAGGGGGAGGAAAAGAAACCACCTAATTGGAGACAGAAGAAACAAGTACGGGAAAGAGAAGGGCAGCATAAGAGCTACCAGGGGGCTCAGCACGGCCCCGATTCCGCCTAGAATTCCTAGGGTTTCAGCCGACGTAAATTGACTCATCTAACCATTCCTCCAAGATAGTCGGTACTCTACTAGATAGATACTGAATCCGTGATTAAAAAGGTTGACCTTCACGGCAATAGAACACCTTTCTTGCTCACGGATTCCGTAAACTACCGCACCAAGTAGATTCGACAATCCAGCTAAACTAACATATTGGATTACTTTGTATATTGACTCACGACCTTTTTTAGGGCGCTTGTGTAGAAAACCACGCCTAGCATTTACTAGCCACCAGCCCCCTCGTACCGGTTCCGCCCCCGCCTCCAAACAATCCTGGAAAACCCCCAGAGAATAACTAGCCAAACGGTACTGAGAAGAAAGATCGGAATAAGCTGGGATGCTTCATAGAATCCTTGGAGCACAACAACGGGGATGAAATAACAGTACTGAAAGGGAAGCAGGCTCAGAATAGTCTGGGCGACTGGAGGAAAGAAGGTCAATGGAATAAGACCACCACCAGCGATTAGAGTCGCCAGTGCAACGAGCTGTCGGAGCCACCATTGGCGTCCCACCCAGAAGGTAGCCAAAGCCAAAGTGAAGTACATAAGAAAAGTGATGGAATAGGATGCAAGCATCAAGGGAAGAAACAAGCCCACATTCACAAGGAGTGGAATCGGCAGGCCCAGTAGAAAGACGCCACCAACGTATGTGACCGCTCCGAAGCTGAGGAAAAGGAGGGCACGTGGAAGGTCAACAAAGAATGTGTGTCCCATGTAATCGACGGGCTTGCCAAGATAGGTCACAAGGGGTCCATCGTCGATATCCCGCTCGATTTGACGGCTCATGGCATGTTGAGGGAGCACCTTCTGCAACATGACACTAACAAAGAGATAACTGATCAATTGAAACAGCGTGAAGCCACCAATAACCACGCTACTACTGAGGAGCCACGACTGCCAATACACAATCGAATACATGAAGAACAAGGCGACCAGCTCTGCAGGAAAGTAGACAAAGTGCGTCAAGAAATTCACTGTATACTCACGAATATTTCGAAAGGAAATGCTGGTGACCGCCCAGTAGGTCCTGAATCGTGCACGCTGCCGCATCTCAACTAGCCTCCGACAGGATTGTATCTCCGTAATCCTCGACTGAAAAGAAGACGAAACATCAACAGCCAACCTAGGAATAAGCCAGCTGCAATTCCCAAGTACAGTAACCCTGCCGATATGGGCAACTGCCCTAGTAAAAGCATCACCGGGACCGTAGCTATGTAGATAACTGGCAGGATAAATGTCAGAACTTGCTGCACAGTGTGGGGCATAACATCGATTGGCATACGAGCGAACTTCACTTCGATAGCATCCGAAATCTCCAACAGCGCGTGATTACGCCCAATCCAGAAGGAAAGAGTGGCAAGTCCAGCCCAGAGCGCATACAAGGCTCCTTGCCCAGTGACTAGAGCTAGAAACCCTAGGATCAAACCTGGCAGACTAATTGTGAGCCCAAAGGAAATACAGGAAAGCCCAACCATAGCCCCACCAATAGCCACCTGAACAAGCCCCCCGAACCAGAAACTTTCCGCTAATAACAAGAAAAACGGGCTGACAGGACGGATGAGAAATTTCTCTAGCCCTTCTTCCGTAACATAATGCGGAAGCTCCCACGTACCCATATAAATGAAGGCGCCTAGACCCCAGGCGATCTCTGTCATACCGATTAATACGGTTAATTCGCCGCGTCCCCACACTGCTATCCCTGCACCTGTGAGAACTGGAACTTGGGTCGTGATGACATTCCAGAAGACAACATAAGCTGCGAGGTTAACGGCTGAACTGAAGATGGCACCCCAGAGCATAGCCTTGTTCTCTGCGGTCTTGAGGACTGAAAGTTTGAAATAGGTTGGTAGCAGCCGCACCTGGCGTAGTAGGTCACGTAGTCCCATTTTAGGTGGACACCTCCTCTGATTGGCTGGATGATTGGAATTCGTCCTCACCAAAGATTCCACGAATTATATCTTCGAGGTTGGGTTCTTTGACTTCAATATCTTCGACGGTGACAAGGTCGAGGATTAGTTTCAGGATTGTTGGTACTGCGATTTGGTCTTGGTTGATCGTTAGTTCAAACTGACCATTGCTCACTACTAGACCTGTGACTCCAGAGATTCCGCGGAGCTGCCGTCGCCAAGCTCGGGTTTTGGGTTTTCGGTAGATGACTCGGATTTGTCTTTCGTTGTGCCAGCGACGTTTCAATTGGTGTTTTGAGCCGTCAAATTTGATGTGACCTTTAGAGATGAGGATGATGCGGTCGGTTAGCTCTTCGACGTCTCGCATGCTGTGGCTGCAGAGTAGGACCGTCACGTTCTCGTCGCGGTTGATGCGCCTGACGAAATCTCGGATTCGCTTCTTTGCGACCACATCAAGACCAACTGTCGGCTCATCAAGGAAGATAATCTCTGGTTTGTGGAGGAGAGCGGCAATAATTTCGCAGCGCATCCGTTCGCCCAACGAGAGCCGCCGAGGAGCCGTTGCTAGGTAGTTGCGTATTTCTAGGATTTCAGAGAATTCTTCGAGCCTGCTTTCGAAATCCGACTTGGGGACATTGTACATCTTCTGATACAATTTCAAGCTTTCAATCACTGGAACATGACGCCAGAGGAGCGTACGTTGACCAAAGACCACGCCATAACGCATTGCACATTCGGTTCGGTTGCGATATGGATCCATTCCGAAGAGGCGTGCTTCACCAGAGGTAGGGCAGAGGATTCCGCTGAGTAGCTTAACGGTTGTTGACTTGCCCGCGCCGTTGGGTCCCAGTAGGGCCACGCACTCGCCTGAGCGGATACTGAAGCTTACTCCGTCCACTGCTCTTATAGTTCGTTTCTCCCGTTTGAGGAATCCGTAGAGGCGTCGGGCTCTTCCCTTGCGTGGCTTCACCAGGGGTTTGGTGAAGGTTCGGACGATGTTGTCCACCTCTGCGATTGGTTCGTTTTGCAGTGGCAAGATTATAGATCTCCGGTAATTGGGTGGGAACACCAACATAACTATAAAAATATTACTAAAAGAATAACAGAATCGTTAACCTATTGTGGGCTACCCCGATGAAAGAAGGCTAGCACAACACACAACATTCATTATCATTTCACTCACAATGATAACCTCTGATCCCATACAATCACTAACCCCAAAGTCCACAGGTCAGCGGAACAGGCTAATCTAATCCAACTTAAAAATAATCATCAAGATAGCCTCAGCAAGAAATCACTGGATACCTCCTCAAAAACCTTATGGCTAGAACTCGATAGTAAGAAAAGAGGTGGTAGGCGAGTTGCGTCTAACCCTGATGCCTTTCAACTCGCATCAAGGAATAGCTGGGACTAAAACAGTGTAGGAGAGCAGCTAGTGAAAAATCCGGAATCAAAGTGTGGGTGAAAGTGTCTCTTCGACCAATGATTCCGGTAAACCTGCTGTAGCGTAGCCTCTTTCTGACATTCAACAACTCGCCCACCTACGGGCTTTGATACGCACCATTCAC
This sequence comes from Candidatus Hermodarchaeota archaeon, assembly GCA_016840065.1. Classification (GTDB taxonomy): domain Archaea; phylum Asgardarchaeota; class Hermodarchaeia; order Hermodarchaeales; family Hermodarchaeaceae; genus YT-063. The sequence continues at coordinate 19,652 of JAEOTB010000048.1, forward strand.
CTTACAATGAAGCAGTGCGCTTGGTTGTTCTTGTGGTGGATAAAAAGAGTATTATTTCGGCACATCAACTGGGGCCTAAATCGAAGCCTTTATCCTCTATTCGTTAGAGGCAACAGAGCTATCCGCTTAGGGGTTCATTTCATAAGCGTCTTTCAGGGCATGTACTGTCTTCCAGACCCTTTGATACCGTTTCTCGTCAACAGATGGTTTCCTAATCATCTGCTGGCAGAACTCCATCTGCTTAGGAGTACTACTTGGTTTGTTGTGGAGCTGTAAGGCGAAGGTTGAGTAGTCTCGTACCATGAAATCAAAAATCTGGTCAACGGTTGCATCATCTAACTTGTAGATTTTAGCATTCTCCAGAATGAGTTGCCCGTAGACCACCAAGGCGAACAAGTCACTCACGGTCATGGCAAAATCGGTGTCCTCGCGCTGATCCTTATCTGGAGTCGCCTGACCCAACAAATCCTTGAAAGCTGCAACCTGCTCCTTGAAGATTCCAACATTTGGCAAATCGTAGCTATCAAAGGCAGCAGAATAATCGTGGAACTGAACCTTTCCCAGCCCACGCGTCGGCCCCTGCTGGAAGAGGAAATCATCATTCTGAGCTGCATCCATCATGGGAACTTCAGGGAATTTTCCAGGATTGAAGAAGTAGTTCAATATGAACTTGGCAACCAGAGCAAGATTCACGTGAACCGTACCCTCCAGCTTGGGCAGAGCCCGAATATCCCGGGCTGCCATCTCAAAATACATGTCCTTCTCAAAACCCTTAGCAGCAATCACATCCCAGAGAAGGTTGATAACCTCCTCGCCCTGCAGTGTCACCTTCATCTTGACCAAAGTATTGTACAGGAGATATCGTCGATCCTCAAGGGATGCAACACGCATGTAATCAGCCGCCCGCAAAGCGAACAACTTCATGGCCACTAATCTTGTGTAAGCGTCAACGAACATACGCTGTACATGGGAGAAATCAGTCACGTACATACCGTAGAGGCGCCGGTTGGCAGCATGGTTAATGGCTTCATAAAAGGCATGCGTGCATATGCCGATGGAAGCCCAACCCAAGTTAAATTTACCAACATTGACCGTATTAAGACAGCAATCCCAAGCCTCCCGACCCTGAGCTAGAACATCAGCCTCAGAGACCGGGTAATCTTTCAACGCATACTCGCCCACATAATTCTGACTGTTACAAACATTCTGAACACAATCGTAACCCCTGTTACGATAGTCGGCAACAAAAAACACATAGTCGCCGCTATCAGCCATCTTCCCAAAAGTCGACACCATCGGAGCCACATTCGCGTTGCCGATATAATACTTCGAGCCGTTGGCAACATAGGCTCCATCACCCTTTGGTGTGAGTGTCATTTCAGTCGAGTAGATGTCAGCACCGTGAGCACGCTCTGATAAACCAAGGGCGAATACGTTCCCCTCCTTGAGCAGCTTTGCAGCCTTGCGTTTAGCTTCCTCGTTCTTACTCATCCAGATGGGCCCCAGACCAAGGATTGAAACCTGCCAAGTATACCAATAAGCTAGTCCGTAGAAGCCGAGGATTTCGTTGAATCCGCAGTTTCTCCAGGTGTCCCAGCGGCAGTCCTTGTTTGTGGAATATTCTGTTGGTGTTAGGAGGGTTGCGAAGAGTTCCTCTCTCTTTTGGAATTCGATGAATTCTGTGTAGAAGCTTCGGGCGTGGTCGTCTTCCTTGAGTTTTCGTTTCCCTCGTTTCTCGAACCACTCGATGGTTTTGAGCATGATTTCTTTGGAGCGTTCATCGGGGTATGGGCGTGTGTATTTGTTGGGGTTTAGGAGAATCATCTTGCCACATCCAGTCAACTTCCTCAGGTTCTACTCAGAGATAAGTCTAGGGGTCATTAACGACCTGAGTAAAAAGGGGTGGGTGAATTCTTAGGTGATTTGTCTTTCTGGTTTTTCCCGAATAAGATTGGTTTTGTTGTGGGTTTGTAGTGATAAGTGGCTGAGCAACCATGCAGCCACTGAGTTTTTCTCTTCCTAGTAACTCTTTTATTTCATCACGATTGTACTAGTTTTGGGAGGTTATTATGTCTGGAGAACATCTCTATGCACCAATAGCAATACTTGATCAAAGACTTCTTGACCTTGTCCCAAAGGGGGACACAATACTCTACACCTCGAGAGCAACTATCTGGAAGACTGGTTTTGGTGGCGACAAGAAATACGGTCACTTAATCCTAACCGAAAGTGGGATTGCTTTCAGAGCATCCAAAGGAGGATACCGAGGAGGCTGGGTCTCCATGGCGAAGGGCTCCATGCAAGACTATGTCCCGTATGAGCTAATCTATGAGTTTCACAATAAGGGGCGGACAGTGCGTATCAAGCAGACTCTTGCTGAGAACCCTGACAAGAGGCGAGGCTGGAAGTTTCACATCGAGCGTTGCAAGGAGGCAAAGGAGAGCAAAGACTCCTGGAAACAGCGAGAGAAACTCTTCGGCGACTTCTTCGAGGATCTTTATCGGTCTGCAATAGGAAAATAACTAACACGACATTCCATAGTGGATTCTAGTGGCAGCACTCTTGGACTTGACTTCATAAACCATTGAATACCGATGGATGGCATTCAACCAAGCCTGTATTCTTTTCCAGGTTCCAGTATTTGGACATGAATATCAGGGGCAACCTCTAGCCTACGTCGGAAGACCTCAGGGTTTTTGTCCCATATATGCATGGGAATTACTATCCTTGGCTTGATGACAAGAGCAGCTTCTGCTCCATCAACGTCGTCTAGGGTGTAGGTTCCACCTGTGGGTAGCAGCGCAACATCCACCTTTCCGAGTTTTTCCATTTCAGGTATGAGTCCAGTGTCACCAGCATGATAGATAGTCTGCCCCTCCACGGTCACCAAATAGCCTACGCCAAATCCCTTAGGGTGGAACGGTTTCCCGGGTGAACGGAACCGTTTCACGTTGTAGGCCTCCACGGCCTTGACGTGTATGCCTTCTAGGTCAATCTCCTCGCCTGCCAAAAGGGATTTCACTTCGCCCCCTATCTTTTCAACACAATCTGCAGGGGCTATGATGATGGTAGAGTCTTGGCGAACCTCTTTGATCTTCGCGGGGTCACAATGATCGTAGTGAGAGTGGGTGACGAGAATCACGTCAGCTGGTTCGGTTGGTTTTGAACTCTTCTCTAAATCGATGTATATAACCATCTCTTGGGCGTTTATCTGAAAAGCAGCATGTCCAAGCCATTTGATTACAACAGTCATCTCTCTAACCTCGAATACTTGACCTAAGATAAACAGTGTACAATTTAAGAGGTTACTTCATCACATTTGCCCTGTGGCATTGACAACAGTAGCCTCTTTTCCCTTTCTTTTGTTCGATCAGACATCTCTTACATTCAGTGTGCCTACAATAGCTGCATTTACGAGCCATAATCCGTCACGTCTGTGTATTATTCTTCCTTTCTCAGTTATAATAATTCCTAAGTTCTGAATGTCGAAGTTCAGCGCTTTGCGCGTTTCCTTGGCTTCTTCTTAAAACCTAGTTGATGGCATCGGCAGCAGAAGCCGGTTCCTCCTCTAACCTCGCCCGCCCGGCAATGGTTACAGCGGGTGTGACCACACACACTGCATGTCTTCAACCGACTCTTCGATCTTGACTCAAATGTCATGACTAGCCATCCTAGATTTCTATATAGATTATTTAGTATTTTGAACTTAAAACCGCAGCGATTCGGGAAAACTAAGGGATTACCTAGTTAGAGCTTCGACAGTTCTTCCTCAATAAAACCAAGATGCTGTTTGAGTTGGTCTCGCATTCTTATTAGTACAGTCTTCCGTTCCTCAAGGGGTAGGTTTTCTAGGATTATTTCAGAAAAGTGCATCATCGGATTTGGCATTTGATCGGAAATGATCAGGTTTGAAAACAGTCTAGCAAATTTACCTAGTTCTTCCTTTGCGTGCCTCTTCCCCTTCCTGGTAATAGTGTAAATTGTCCGTTCCACTTCGCCCTTGAAGTCTTTCTCGCTAGTAATATACTCGTCCTCTTCAAGGGATTCGAGCATCTTGTAGAGCATGGAGTGGGAGGGGGTCCATCTGCCCTGTGTCATCTGTTCGATTCTTTTCATGATTTCGTAGCCGTGCATTGGTTCATCACGGAGTAGACGAAGAGTAAAGACATGGAGGAGGAATCCTTTGGGTCGACGGAAGAAGGAGGGTGATTTCATTGGTACTAATTCCTTCTAAACACTTATATATCTATTTTTGTTTCATGTCAATAAAATACATAAAATGCACCTATCCCATAGAAGGTAATCCAAATGAGTAGTAGCCGGTCACAAGCGCGTACACGCACTTCAAAACCTAAGCTTACATTTCTGGTCGAAACAGAAAACCTTCACCGCACTTACACCATGGGCAAGGTTGAGCTACATGCGCTTCGTGGTGTTGACCTGCAGGTTGAACCCGGTGAATTCGTGGTTATCCTCGGTGTCTCTGGGAGCGGGAAATCGACACTCCTCCATCTCTTAGGAGGCCTCGACCGCCCCACCCAAGGCAAAGTCATCATTGAAGGCGAAGACCTCTCAGAATTAAGTGACAATCAGCTCGCAGAGGTACGCCTCCAGAAAGTAGGTTTTGTATTCCAATTCTTCAATCTCATGCCACAGCTTTCAGCTCAAGCTAACGTAGAACTACCGCTCTTCTTAGCAGACGTTCCCGCAAAGGAGGCTCAAACACGAGCCACCGAACTCCTCACCCTGGTAGGACTTTCTGAGCGACGCGAACACCGTCCAACAGAGCTAAGCGGTGGCGAGCAGCAGCGAGTAGCGATAGCCCGGGCCTTGGCAAACCAACCACAGATTGTGTTAGCGGACGAACCCACAGGCAACCTAGATACAAAGACTGGTGCAGAAATCATCCGTTTACTGAAAAAGGTAAACCAAGACCAAAAACAGACAGTTATCGTTGTATGTCATGACCGAAGATTAACAGAGGTAGCAGATAGAGTGATTGAAATGAGAGACGGTCAATTCATCAGTGAAAAACCTGGAGGTGCCAAAACATGAAGGTGCGACGAATTCTTGGATTGGCATTAACAAACATGAGACGTCGGAAGCTCCGCACCGGCCTTACCGCCTTAGGTATCATCATCGGAATCCTAGCGGTAGTCTCTATCTCAGCACTGAGCGGCGGCTTCGAGGTAGAAATGAGAGGGCAAATCGCCGAGAGCCTCGAAACCGATATTCTAATCGTTATGCCCGGCGGCGGAATAATGGGTGGAGGAGGACTAACTTATCTTTCAGAAAATGAATCTGAATACATTGCAACCAATATCACTGGAGTTGTAGCCGTTTTACCATACATGCAGCAGGGCGCAACCATCCACCTTGGTGACAACGAAACACTGGACACTCTGCTCACTGGACTCAACTTCACCCAGCTCTCGCAAGTCTATGGGGATCGAGTGGAGTTCGCAGAAGGCGGAGCACCAGACCCACTAATCAACAACACATGCGTCCTAGGCTATCTGGAGGACCCAATAGCAGCGGTGGGCGACAACATAACAGTGGAATTCCTCATCCGGATTCCCGTTTGGCCATTCTTTAATGCGAAGAATTTCACCTTCACAGTAAGCGGCTTATTCGAAGAAGCAGGAACATCTGGAGTAATGTCCTTTGACCGCGGATTATTCATTCCGCTAAACACCTCCAAGACGCTCTTCGATTCGGAAGAGATATCCACTATCATCGTCAAGATAGCTGACCCCGACCAGGCAGAAACAATCGCAGATGAAATCCGCGACTTCTACGAGGACCAGGCAATGGTGATAGTACCCACTTCTATCATTGAAATGGTGTCCACATTGTTCAATCTGATGGAGGTATTCCTACTCGGAATAGCCTCAATCGCAATGCTAGTTGCAGGAATCAGCATATTGAACATAATGCTAGTAACAGTCATGGAACGTACTCGGGAGATTGGTGTTATGAAAGCGTTGGGTGCAAAGGGTCGCACGATTCTTAGTCAGTTCCTCACCGAGGCAGCTCTTCTAGGTTTTATCGGCGCCATCGTAGGCATTATCCTCGGTTACGGGCTAGCCTATGTGATGGGGATGCTTCTGCCGGTTATGTTCTCCGGACTAAGTTCCTCCATGGGAGACCAATTTGGCGGTATGGGTTCCCAGAATATGGGGCAATTTAGCTCATTCACAATGACCCCGGTCCTTACCTTGGACACTATCATTATAGCGTTCACCTTCTCAATCCTGATAAGCGTGATCTTCGCCCTGTATCCGGCCCGGAAAGCCGCCAAACTCGATCCAGTGAAAGCACTCCGATACGAATAATCACTGTACCCTAAAGGACTCATTCTGGATGAGTGATAGCACAATGTTGCTGTCACTCATTTCTTATTTTTAATACCTGAATAAATCATCAGTTCTGAGGTAGAAAAAACTGCTCCTAAGAATTTTTTAGCTTCAGCGAATTCAGATTATCGTACAA
>JAEOTB010000049.1 GCA_016840065.1 Candidatus Hermodarchaeota archaeon
AGCATCGTCCACTTTGTCAGCTCGTGAGAGTACAATGATTGCGCTGCTCAGGACACGACTCTCCTTGTCTGGGTCCTCAAATTGCTTCACCGTTTCTATTGCTTCGGAGGTGTGACCTGCGAGGGCTAATGCTTCGGCCACTGCAGCTAGGGAGACAAGGCGTCGCTGGTCACTCTCTATGCCCTTGGCTATCTTGAGGGCTTCTTTGACTTCTCCCTTCTCAGCTAGGGCTCGGGCAATCCCATCCAATATGCAGCTTCTGTCATCCTCTTGATCTAGTTTCTCGACTTCAGATAATCCCTTCTCCAGCATATCACAATCTACGATTGCCTTCCCTGCAATAGTCAGCGCTTGCCAACGTGCATTACCTGGTGAGACATCAAGGGCAATTCGGAGTGCCTCAGAGCACAATCCAATACTCGCATAAGCCTTACAAATCTCAGCTTTTGCTAGCTCCCGCTCTTCTTCACCAAGCGCTTGAGCAAGTTCATCTGCCTCGCCCAAGAGCTGAATCGCTCGTTCAAGCTCGGATGCATCCTGAGCTGATTCTCCGCCACCTTCGCTAGGAACCATCGAATAGAAACCCGCTGTATTGTATGAGGATGTTCTAATTTGCTAATTCGATTCTCTCTTTAGAACCTTTCTAAATTACAGTAGTTCCACTAGCTAGTCTGCGGAAACATCAACGGTGTAAGAAACTGCAAGAGAAAAAAACTTGACCTATACGTTTCTAGGGGCAGTCATTGTGCTTTATTGCCTGCTCTGGGCAGTTTGTAATACAGGCACAACAACTAACGCACTCGTCAACGAGTGGTGCTGTTGCTTTGTCATCTACGAGTTCAAAAACAGACATCGGACAAACATCGACACAGGCAGCTGCACCACTGCACTTGTCATGGTCAATCTCGATTGTGATACTATCGTCAGAGTTCTTGTAGGTCTTTACAACCATAAGGATCACCCTGTACATTTACGGGCTACTAGACTGCTACTGTTGTTTCTTAAAAAACCTTGCCCATTTGCTTCTTGGAAAAACTCTGCTAGAGCTAGAAACGCTTGTATGATCTAAGAACTATGAGTGTTCCAAGCGTTTGACAAACTAGATCTTCGGGATGGTCACTCGAAAGCCAGCTTCCATTAGGCTTCTGAAGTGACTCTAGCTGGTCAAGGAGACGTTTAACAACTTGATTATCCTCAGGGATTCCTGCATGAAAAAGGCAGTCCAGAACCCAGGCGAAGTCGGTTCCATCTAAATCATGAAAATCACCAATGACCTTGATTGTACTGTCTATTATCTTGTCATCAATTCCAAGGCGTGGGCCCAATACTGCAACTGCTAGCCAGTTTGTGTGACGAAACCCTTGGAAGGATCCATCATCTCTCCGATGCGATAAAAGAAAATTTGCGGCTTGAGTCACCATTCTGCTCTCCCTAAAACCTAGTCTTGTCAAGTTGTCAGCCAAAGCGCCAGTAAGCCAAAGCTGAGTATTTAGATTGCCGGGCTTATCCCAAAAGGGCGGGTTGAAAGCGTTGAGTTCTGGGTTCTCATCAAAGCGTCCATCCGAGTATTGAATTTTGGAAAGGAAGGTCACCAGCTTCTGGCAGGCTGGTGTGTCATTGAGCCCCAATTCTGCCATATACCCCATAACTACGCATGTGACATTTAGAGAGTATGGGTTCCCTTGTTTTCTGAGAAAGGGGAATCCCCCACCCGGTAATTGTAAATCATCAATATGCCGCTCTAGGATGCCCTTTTCGTAGCTTGCACCCAGAGCACGCGCCAAACGGATTTTGTCTATCTGGTTTCCTTGAGCCTTGATCAATGTGATTGCTTTTTGGAAATCCACCATACTTTACCACCTTCCTTGAATCTAGCCTGAAACCTGATTACAATATATGTCATAGTAATTCATATATATCGCCAATGTCCAAGAGAGCGTGAAGGAGGGCTTTAGATTAAGCTAAACAAGATTATAATTTCTGCCTTTGTAATAACGCTCTTTGTTTCCTTTAGTCTCATACCAGCCTCTCCCCTTTATCTAAAGGGAGCAAACCGTACAACCCGTTTAATAGAGTCGAAGACATCTTCGATATCAACGGTTACAGCTCCATGTAAACCCGAACCGGTGATGCTACTACGGGAGTATATTCTCCCAATGCCAGCAGTCGCCACACACGCCATCAAACGCGTCCTCGTTGATATCGACAACTCAAGCGACGGCTCAGGATACATCTGGTCACCAGACTACGCACTCGACAGAATCTACCGCCTCACACCAGCTACTTCTATTAACCAAACTTCTACAACGTTTCTTGAATACCCTCTCCCCAACTACTTCGGTACCCGGAATCCCCTCTGCATATATGTCAATGATGTGAACAAGACTGTCTGGTTCACCAATCCAGGAAGTGGCCAAGTCAGTTTCATTGATTATTTCAGCAATACCCTCGTTGATTGGAATGTCAGTTTCTGGGGAATTCCTGGCGACATCGAGTGTCTACCAAGCGGCGATGTGGTTTTCACTTTCATCAACTCCACTAGATTCGGCATTCTCAACCCACTCCCACCCTTTCCAATATCCATCTACCAGATATCCGTTGTGGGTGGACCAGTTCCTGGAGGGGGTGCCTTGGCAAAAATCGCTCACAACTCCACTCACTACTACTTCACCGACTCACAAAACGACTGCATATATGAATTCCTCGATGGAGTTCAACCTTGGATGACCGGCGCTAATGTTTATCCGCTTCTTCCAGATGGACAGACACACGATATCAACCTCGATATAGATGAAAACATCTGGGTGACCCAACCAGGCTCCGACACAGTCATTCAACAACTTACCGGCAGCCAAGCCAAAGAATGGGATACTGAATTGTTTTGGGAGACGTACGTAGAGCCCAACGTCTACGATCTCGACCCAGTGGAATATGATATCCCCATCAAACTCACGCCAATCCGTGCCACAACTTTTGACACACCTCCAACGGTCCATTATGATCCCTTCCTCGCATATTCTGTACCAACGGTCCCCTCGATACCAGTAGGGATTGCCACTGACAACAACGGATACGCCTGGTTCACCTGCCCTGGCGACAATAAGATGTGTGCCATCGACCCATCACCAACAAACGTAACCTACGAATATTTGCTTCCAACTCCAAACTGTCTGCCCCTCTACACAACCATCTCCGACGATGACAATGTCTGGTTCACCGAGTTTGCCACCAGCACATGGGGTGAAATCTTCTATGATGACTTCGTCGATATTCGCGTCTGTCCTAGCAGACCTAAACATTATCCTCCACCGAACCCTGGGTCCATCCGATGGACTTGGGAACCTGGTGCAGAGATTTGGGTGGACGCACCAAGTAACGGCTATAACCCCAGTGACCACGATAAACCCGAGCGACCAGGCGTCAACCATGTCTATGCCCGTGTGAAGAATCTGGGAACAACAACAGCCACCAACATCAATGTCTCCTTCTTCTACCATAATATGAGCCTTGGATTTGCTCAATGGATTCCACTATCAGCTGATCCCAGCCCGACAGCTTGGTTCTATATTGACAGTTACATCATTGCATCATTAGCTCCAGGTGCCCAAGTTGACGTCTACGTGGATTGGACTATACCATCAACGGCGCCCATCCATCAATGCATTGGAGTACAAGCAAAATGTGGTTCTGAAATTAATTACTATGACAACATATGCTATCGTAACCTTGACATCCTCACAGCTCTGGCAGGGGCTCCTGCCACCCTCACCCGCAAGGTCTGGATAACCAATAACCGCCAAGCGGCCGGAGTCGCCCAGGTGGCGGTCGGTCCACCACCTCCAGGAGGCCGTAGTCTACCTGCAGGATGGGAAGTAACCATCTCACCCAATAACTTTGTACTCGACTCTGGTGAATCGAGGGAACTCACAGTAACTATTCGAACATCAAGTAATACCATAGCCACAGAAATCGTTTCACTCCACCTGACAGGGTCGGTGGATAACGAGGTCATCGGTCATGTCTGGTTCGAAATACGATTCGTAGGCAGTTCCACCATAACATGTGTGGTCAACCCATCCATGGTCTATCTGAATGGAATCGCTTACTTCTCGGGAACCATATCACCCGCAGTGGTCAACGAAACAGTCTATATCCACATAACCAAACCCGACGGCACCTGGTATGAGATTGGTACAACCACCAACTCAACTGGCGGATACGATGCCTCAACGGGACTCAACGACATCTACGGTGACTACACCGTTTATGCCTACTGGAACGGAAACACCAAATACGCTGGTGCAACCAGCGCAACCTGTCGATACGCAGTTATCCAATCCCCAGTCATTACGCTGAATAACAACTTCTTCATCGGATTCGCCATGGGCTTCGGCATCATGGCAATCATCGCCATAATACTTCTACTCTTCCTGCGTCGACGAAAGAGCTAGCTCACCGACCTACAAAGCTAGGGAGCAAAGCTTCCTAGCTCTCCCCACTTTTTTTCCCCCAAATTAGTTCGAGTAGGTGAAAGAGTTATATTTTTTTCCTATCTCCCTTCTGTTTAGATTAGAGGTCTTCGGGAGCTTATTCCTTGGAAACAATTTCCCTTCGTTATATGGTCATGGGTGGCGTTGAAAGAAGCGCCAGTGTTTCAGTTACGGCAGTTAATGTCGACCTAGCTGAGCGAGAAATAACCTCAATAGACCTGTCTCCTATTCAGCACCTGCCCTTTCTCGAAGTCCTGAACCTCTATGATAACCACATAACCCAACTGGATATTAGACCTCTCCAGAATTGCATAAACTTTCAGGAACTGAACCTTGCAGAAAATGACCTCACTCACTTAGACTTGTCACCGCTGGCTCCTTGTCAGAACCTCCAAAGATTGATTCTCCATGAAAACAAGTTGGAAACGCTGAACGCCCGTGGGCTAGAGCAGTGCCAGAAAATCCAGGTGCTAGATCTTGAACGCAACGAGTTAGTCCATATAGACCTCTCATTCCTCAAGGGAGCAATTAATCTTCTCGAGCTATCGCTGGAGGGTAACCAGCTAGAACGGATTGACCTTACACCTTTACATCTATGTAGCAATCTCTGGGAGATCGACCTCTCCGGGAACTTGTTAAAGGAAATTAATTTGACGCCGATTTCTTTTTGTCGGAGGCTCAAGTTCCTGAACCTTTCAGAAAATAATTTTGGCAGGATAAACCTCTCTCCCCTCTTCCACCTAACCAGCCTAGAGGAGCTGGATCTGAGCAGGAACTCGCTAACAGGAATCCAGATATCACCCCTTCGGCATTGCAGAAACCTTCTCTCCCTCTCCCTAGCGAACAACCGCCTCCCCTTTATCGACTTGACCCCACTCAAGCATTGCCACAGGCTAAAGTACCTCAATCTCTCGGAAAACCCCCTCGAGGAGCTAGAGATATCACCACTTCTTAGAGGGCAGCAGACCTTCACCCTGAACGTGGATGCCAGAGTCACCTTACTCGCTAAAGGTGAACTCAAAGAAGCGATGTGGAAACAGCCACCACAATCCTTCATACCCCGCATAGAGCAGATAAGATGGAGCGGCGAGCCCACACCTGAAATTCCGACCCTTGAACAAATTGATGTTGGGAGAATCGCTCAAGGCTTCACTGAACACTGCATCAAGATGGGATGGCTAGTCCGGGAGGGACAAGGAACCCAAACCAAGTACTATGTGACTGAGGAAGGGAAGGAAGCACTAAGGCGCTTCGGAGTCCAAGTCTAGCCTGGTTGAGGAGTACTCCCTTGAACCGATAAGGCTCCGCGAAGAGTGCTCATCGCGACAAACCCCACCCAAACAAGGTATGCGAAAACCGTAAACCATTCAGTTATCGCAACTATAGGTGAACCACCTGAAAGCACCTGAATCAGAAAGAAAACGTTTACCACAACAACGAGATACCCGAAGATGCTAATTGCCTTCTCAATTCCAAGCCGATAGAAAAGGGAGGAATTAAACAGCACAATGGCAAGAGCGAAGGAGATGAAGAATGACATGGCCCAGGCAAAATGCAGGGCAGCGTGGTCACCGTAGAAGACGCAGGTCATCAACAAGGAAAAAGCACTGAAGACACCAGCAGAAAGTGCGACAATTAACCTCTTTTTCTGCTCCCTCCTAGAAAACCAAACATAGACCCCATAGAAGAAGGGCATCAATCCGAGTCCCAGAAGGATGACACCGATGTTGTAGAAGATGGCACCATTCGGGTTCAAACTATACATTCCTAGTTCACTCAGGAAGCGCTCAAAGGGACTAATTGGCAAAGGAAAGAAGAGGAACGAAATGAAGGTGAAGGCACAATAGAGTAGGGCACCAACCACTCCAAAGATGACTGCAGCTGGCCATCCCAACGATACAAGTTTCCCACGCTCACTCAACATATTTCACCGTTGAATTTTTCGCAATTTTACTGTGTAAGGGCTAACACCTAATGAAGTGGTTAAAAACACAAAAACATATGGATACTTCAGTTAGTTTAACTCGGTGAGGGATATATGCGACATCGCAACCTGGTTATTTCTATAATGGTTCTTACCCTAGTAACCCTGTCCCTCCTCCCCACCACTCGGGCGGAATGGGTCTTTAACCGGCGAACCTTCGAGGGGAGTTTCAGCGTCTACCCGGTCAATTTCCAGGCCGCCATCAGCAATCTGGAAGAGGGCTACAAGGAACAAATAGGCTTCAACTGCACCAGCGAAGGCGACCAGACCATCACCTTCTTCATATGCGACGAAGACAACTTCAACCTCTGGGTGGCAGGTCACTCAGCCGAGGTATTCTGCCGCCAGGACATGGTGATTAGTTGGAATGGTGAATTCGAAGCCCCCTACAACGCCACATGGTATCATGTTTTCTCAAACTTCCATAGCCCAACAACAACCAAGAGGGTGGACCTAATCATTGACCTCTATCAGTGGTTAGATCCTCAATCCCCACCAATGAATCCCGTGCTAAGAGGAATGTTCGCTGGCACAATCATCGTGGTCCTCGGTGTAATATTCTTCGCTGTCATTTTCCTGTCGCTACGCAAGAAACCTCAAGATGAAAGGGATTACTGGGAGGCAAGGACACAACAACCACCATTACCATATCCGCCCTGTGTTTGCCCAAGGTGTCAAACATCAATCGAAGCAGACGAAACCTATTGCCATCAATGCGGAGTCAGGCTCTGACACACTTAACAGGACTCGATGTTACGGTTCAGGACTTGGGTGGGACTAATCAGTTCAGATCTCTGCCACACTTACGGCAGAATCTCTCATCACCCAGAGTATGTTCACCACAGTGTGAACAACGAGGAGTAGAAGCATATTGGGTGGTCCTCTCACTCGGTGTAGGAACTCTGAATTGGTGTCTGGGGGTTGAGGATCCTGGAGGTATGAATGCAGCAATAACTGTGAGAATGCCGCCAACTATGCAAGTCCACAGAACCGTATCTCTAATCAGGAGTACTTCTGGAGGAACCCCCAATTCGAGATAACTTGGACTGAAATACATCATACCTATATTAACAAGGAATATCCAGAATGCTGCTAATAGACTCGTTGTCAGAACTGTTTCAGTTCCGACTTGGCGACCTCTTCTGTATTTAACGACGATCTCTCCTGTGAAAGCCAAAACCATAGCCTGGAGAAGAAGGAAGCCAGGACCTCCTATCTTGAAAAGGAGATAGAAGCCAAGGATTTCCAAGGGGAGCCCTGGTAGTAGTCTCGCACCTGGAAAAAGGTCGATCAATGTAGTTACAAGTACCAGTATCAGTACAAATGTAAGAATATATCCGGCTCTTTTGTTTTTCATGATGTCTACCCCTCCAAGGGTAATACTCGTAAACTGTAGGTTTAGAAATAAAAGGCTTTCTTAGACACATCTAATTGTCTTTCTAACCACTATGTTCGTTAATCAATCACTAGTCCCAATGAAGGCTCTGCAGCCATTAGGCACTTAGTTGTTTAAGAGCCTGAACCATGGCTTCTCGGGTCTTTGGGTTTTTCTCACTGCTCAATGCTACTTGAAGAGCTGACTTGGCCTCTCGATCCCCTATCACTCCAAGGGAGGTTGCCGCATGCATCCTAACCAGGTCATGGTCGTCCCCCAAGGAACCCATCAAGGAAATGATAACCCGTTTTTCTCTAAAATTCGCCAGCCCCCTAACCGCAGAACTTCGAACTCTCGGGTCAGGGTCTTTTAACATAGGAATCAGAATGTCAATAACACGAGGATCCTTAGATTCACCAAGGTCAGAGGCAGCAAAGGCTCGCACTTGGCTGTTATCCTTGTTCTCTTCAAGGATACGAATGATAGAATCCACTGCCCCCTTATCTCCTGTTGCTGCCGCTTTTGACAGCGTGAGCACTCGAAGCATAGGGTCATCAACACGCCCTGTTCTTGCTGCTCTACTTATTGCACTCATGGACTGGGCAACCCAGTCGCTAACAATGAAATCATCCTTAGGCCCCTCACTAGGCATTCCCCTCGGCTGAGTGAATACCTGTCTGACGGCACTCGCGTAGAGGTCCACAGCACCATCGAATAGCGTCTCATCTCCATCCCAGCTCCCAACCAGATGACCATATTTCTCACAGAATTTCTGATGAACAAGTTTGGCCAGTTTCCATGATAATGTATCTTCCTGTTTTGCCCATATTGCTACGATGAAATTCTCATCCCTTTCAAACACCAATACGCCATCCATTTGATACCAAGAACCTGCACTCAGAAATGTCACCTTCATGGGTTTTATTGCCTCACCCCTGATAGTATTGAGGACATTGGCACTTCTCGAAGCAGCCCAGAAGGATCCAGAAGGAGACTTACTCTCATAAGTTGTAAACACTAGCCTTACCTTGTCTGTCAAATAGACAAAACATCCCGCAATCCGATCCATGACATAAGATGGAGAGGATGTTAGATAATAAGCTTTAGTAATCGGTCTAAGACGAAAGTGCCTTCTGAAGTGTGTTGCCTGTGACAAGCAGAGCCCAGGTAATGAAAGAGAAGACAGTCACCCATTCGAAGATTGCGCCCCCAGTGGTTCCAACCGTAACCACACGGACACAGAAGAATAAATCAATGGCGGTGACCACAAATCCAAACACACCGACCACTCTATCAAAACCAGATAGAGAGACAAGAAAACCGTTCAACATGGGCATCAATGGGAGGAGAGAAACGAAGAACAACAAGCTCCATAATACGTGCATGGGATAGATATCTTCAGAGAACACTCCGACCAGGGCGAGTGAAGCAGCGTTGAAAAGACCCACTAGGAGCGCAATAACAAACAACCTACTAGGTCTGTTCTTAGTGTACCAGGAGTAGACGCCAATATAGAAGAGCAACAGACACAACCCCGTCAGGAAAATCCCAACATTATAGAAAATCGCGCCTTGGGGGTTAGCGCTAGAATTCCCCAGCTTACTCAAGTGGTACTCGAAGGCGCTGAAGGGTTCAGGGAAAAGGAGTATTGAAACGAAAGTAAAGCAGCAGTAGATGATAGCACCAGCGAAGCCCACGAGAATAGTAACAGACCAACCAAGGGAAGTGATTTTATCTAGCTTTCCAGTCAATTGGATCTCCCTTCAGGTTTCTGTGAAATCCGCTAATAACCTTTTCAAATTAAAAGACTGATGGTTCAGGCAACCCACCCAACTAACTACCTAAGTCTTTTTCGGCACATGGGACAAGTCCTCTTTGTCTTGAGCCATTCGATCATGTGGTCTTTATGGGATTACCCACTGCAAAGGTTGAGCCAGGCCCGTAGGATAACGAGATGTTTTGCCATTGCAGACCGACATCGGCAACAACTGAAACGATGAATATCATTGAAGCAGCTACCATCAGTAGTCCGGTTCTTCTCGC
>JAEOTB010000050.1 GCA_016840065.1 Candidatus Hermodarchaeota archaeon
AATGGAACCTGCATCGGGACCTCAAGCAAGAGCCCGAAAAGTACTGTCACTTTGCGGCTGCCTAATGTATGGGTGATCTGGAGTTCTTTGTTCTGGTAGTGTCGCATAGACATGATGATTACGACCCAGTTGATAGAAAGGAAGATGAGGCTGGACAAAAACCAGAGATTGTGGTCAGTGACGCCATAGAGGTCAATGAGGATTGGTATAATGGCAGCGACTATCACCAAGAGTCCGACTGTGACTACACTGCGAATCCGCGTTAGTTGGTAAGGGTTAACTTCGTTCCGGCGAGTTACACCGATGAGAGCGCCAAAGCCGACAAAGATACCAGAGATTTCAGCTATTGCAATAAGCAATCCAGAGTCTAGTGTCATGTTTCCGCCGCCAGCCAACCATTGATTACTCCTTCCTTTTTTCGTTTGCTCTTCGATATCTGTCCCAAACTATTTTGTAGAGAAACCTTACCTGATAACGACAATGCAAGCATTGGTCTTTAGTGATCTCCACGCTGATAGAGGTGCTACCCAGAAAATCGCTGCGAAGTTAAGAGTAGCAGACTACGGATTTTGCCTAGGTGACCTCTCCCAGTGGGGACAAGGTCTTGAAGCGACAGTAGATGCTCTAGATGTTGGTACACAGCTCTACGTTCTCCCAGGAAACCATGAAACAGAAAAAGAGATCGAGCAGGTATGCCGTGAACGCCCCAATCTACACCCCTTACATGGCAAGCACATCTCTCTTGGCGGAGGCAACTTCGTGGGATTTGGTGGAGGTAGAGAGCGGGGCATCGGAAGGTTCCTCCTCAGCAATCCAGAGGCAGAACAGATACTAGCTCAATTCAGGGGATTAACCAATCTCATTCTACTCACTCACACCCCACCCTTTGAAACCGCAGTGGATTTGACTGGGGGAAACAAGCACATCGGGTCCCTACCCCTCCGCATGTTCATCCAAGAAGAGCAGCCGCATGTAATCTACTCGGGACATGTTCATGAAAGGAGAGGAACAACAGACAACCTAGGAGCCTCAAAGCTAGTTTCTGTAGGCGCAGAAGGCATTCTCATCGATTTGTAAAGCTAAGTTGGGGAACGAATAGATTTTAAGCTGATATTCCCAGTAATGAATATAGAAAAGTCCGTCCCACACCATGGGGTATTGAAATAGATAAGGAGAACCTACAATGAATGCTGAAGAAAGTGTACCGGCTGCATCCGAAGAGCTATGCCGGGTATGCCTGAAGCCCGTGACGACTGCTTTCAAATGCCAGGAATGCTACAGTGTTTTTCACAAAACGTGTATTACCCACGAGAAGGGCAGGCTACGTAAGAAGAAGGTTTATGTTTGTAGCGTGTGTGGCCACTCATCCTCCTCTTTTGAAATGAGAGTGGGCTAGACGTCTTACGAGTTATAGCTCCGCTGTGGGACCGTTAGCAAACCACAGAAACGAGTTATAACTCCCTCAGCTTTGCTGCCGCTTGTTTTATCAAATCAGAGGCATGTGGTAATGTGGATGTAGAGAGGACCATTGCACGGTAGGCTGAAAAACGAGATTGCTCGATCCCGAGCTGTTCACACACTCTCTCAGCAAAGCCGGAAGTATCAGCACTAAACTTAGTCTCCACCACTACTTCAGCGAATTTCGTCATACTAATCCCGAGTTCACGTTCTCTAAGGGATTTTCCAAAGGATGACCTAATGGTCTTCATGTACCCTCTCTTGTAAACCCGGACATAGACAAGGACCTTGAAGTCCCCTCTGGGCATCTGCTCTGTAACCATCCGAGCTTGCAGTGTTCGATCATCCATGGAGGCAATCAGGGATCCACCCGTATCTTCTTTAACGTATTTCATACCGAGTTTATTACAGAACTTCTCAAACTTCTCAAGCGCCTTCGGATATGATGGAAACTCGAATACTAATTCCTTACGCAAGTCTAGACACCTTCTGAATCACAAATAGGTTTTTACGAATCCTTCCAACTAGGATAACTAGCAAACAAGAGCTTAAGAGGATTACTCATGAAGTTTCAGCGGATTAGGAGACAAGCTATTACTGCACTACTTGTTTTAATATTGGCAGTTATTTTCCTTCCATCCCCACAGCCGTCTTCAGCAGTGGATGGGACTCGTTCTTTCGACAAACCCGCAAGCACCTACACAGGACCAGCTACGGTCACCTGTTTCACCTCCCCTGATTCTAGCTGGGCTGTCCTGAGAGACCTCATGCGTAGCACTCAAAATGAGATGCTCATCTGCGTCTACTCCATCAGCAACGGCTTCCTCATCAACGAGGTAGAGAACGCCCTTGAACGCAACTCCTCCATGGAGATCAAGATCCTGGTCTCGTGGAAATGGGCTTCATCCGCAGAACGCACCTACACTAAGGGTGCTTTCTACAACCTGAGCCAACACGCTGCCTTTGAGAACAACCTATGGCTCTTCTACTCAGAAGATACCGATCTTGAATTCACCCATGGAAAATATATGATCTATGACCGGGAAGTCCTCATCGTACAGAGCTGCAACTGGGCGAAAAGCGGTATACCCCCAAGGAATAGCACTGGCAATCGTGAATGGGGTGTAGCCATCCGCCAACCTGATGTCGTCAACTACTTCATGGATGTCTTCACCCACGATTGGCTCCTCCCCAACACTGAACCCTACACACCCAGCTCTGGTGATGCGTACACCTTTAGTAATTATCAACCAGGAGGATCTTACACCGCACCCTTTCCAAGCCAAACAATATCTGATACGATGAGCATCCAATGTGTAGTCTCCCCAGACAACAGCGTAGATACCATCCTTTCTCTGATCCGAAGTGCCACTAGTACTCTTCACATACAACAGATGTACATCAGAGAAACATGGGGTGCCACATATGCGAACCAGTTCCTCGACGAAATCATAAATGTCAGAAAACGTGGAGTCGACTGCCGAGTCATCATGGACATAAAAGATGACGAAAACATGGAAGTAGCTAACACACTATGGGCAGCAGGCGTAGCTGTCGCCTGGCAGGGAGAACACTGGGGAGCAACCGGCTATTGGATGCACAACAAGGGCATAATCGTTGATGATGAGAAAGTCTTCGTCTCATCAATAAACTGGAGCAATTACTCAGTTTCCCAGAACCGAGAAGCTGGCGTCATAATCACTCACACAGGAGTTGCAGGGTTCTTCGCAAACGTCTTTCAATGGGACTGGGAGCACGCACAACGATTTAGAGGACCGACATCGCCGGTTCTTGATGATGTTCGTGAACCTGACATAAACGGTGAGGTTGGGCTATTCTGGTCTGAGAGTACTCCCCTTGAAGGCTCCATAGATTATTACCAAATCCAAATGAGCTCCAGAGACACCTTCAATACAATCCTGGGAGTATGGGAAACGAATCACTTACAGTACATCATACGTAGACTTGGGGCAGGCACCTATTACTTCCGGGTCCGCGCAGTCGATGAAAACGGACTATTCAGCCCCTGGAGCAACACCGAAAGCACCACAGTAGTACCTGGAAACGAGTTCCCTTTCCTAATACCCGGCTATCCCTGGGAAGCCATCCTCCTATCACTGGCTCTAGCTCTGGTACCCGTACTGATAATACGAAGACGGAAGCATCGCTTTGCCTAATCAGGGAGAGTGTAGGGTAAAAGTTATGTTAGGGTAAATCTCCAACATCTTCCCTTGAAAGAGATGTTCTGCCATGTTGGAAGGTAAGAGAGTAACACTTCGTGGGCTAGAACTCACCGACGCTGAAGAAATCATCAAACACTTCAACGACCTTGAGATACGCCAGTTCTTGGGTGAATCAATACCTATTTCGAAACAGGAAGAAGAAGAGTGGATTCGTAACACTTGGAAAATGCGGCAGGAAGGTAAGGGACACATCTTCGGAATCGAATTACACTCTAGCAGGAAACTGATCGGAACCTGCGGACTGGTAAGAATCAGCCCGATTCACCGTGGCGCTGAACTAGGCATAGCAATCATGGACAAGCAATACTGGGGGAAAGGCCTCGGCGTAGAAGCGCTACATCTGCTTCTCGACTACGCCTTTAACATCCTGAACCTACACCGGGTCTGGCTCGTGGTCATCGAGGATAATGAACGGGCAATCCGCTCCTACCTGAAGGTGGGCTTCCAGCACACAGGACGGCTCAGACAGGCTGTCTACAAAGGAGGCATCTATAAAGACTCACTCTTCATGGACATCCTCGCAGACGAATACGGCCAGAAACAAAGCTAGCGAAAAGGGATGTTGTATCCTAATAATTCGTGGAAAAATCAGAGTCTTCAGCTCACACTAAACGCTAAAAACCTATTAATTCATTAACACAACTATTCCTCGCTTTAAACTCTAGAGGATTGAGATATGGTCAAGTTGAAATATCATGATGTTGCGGCTACTTTCCTTCTTACCATTTTTGTACTCGCACCATTTCTAGTTCAGCCTAGTATCATGCGGGATAACCATGCTCGGGTTGAAATCTCAGCGGAGGCACACACATATACAGTTACTCGGCGGCAAGCAGTCATAGATTTCATTGAACCCTTACAGATGTCAGACGGCAGCTTCATCGGTCGTCTTCATCACGCATGGGCATATGCTACAGGACTCAACAGTCTCTATACGAGTACTGTATTGGAGGCATTAAGTGGGACTAGTTCCATCAATGTGGATCAAGCAATCCAGTTCTTGGCAAGCTGTCAAGTCGCCCAAGGCGGCTTTACAGCTAATACTTGGACGATAAGTGTAACAACAACGGAAACTCACACCGCTGTAACACCTCTGTCCATCTTTGGAGGTTTGTCATCGATTAACCAGGGTACATTGGCTAGTTGGTTAGAGTCACTCTATCGTAGCGACGGTGGCTTCGACCCATCCCCCTCCGAGTCTAGCGATGTAATCTGGGTCACATACGCTGCAGTAGAAACCCTTGCCTATATCGGTAGATTGGATTTGATTAGTTCATATCTGACCACGAATCGCATCCTTGAATACTATGACGCGGGTGGCGGGTTCAGTCTCCTGCCTGGTGATGTACCTTCAGGTCTTGGCACTTACTACGGTGTTAGTGTACTTGCCCAGCTAAATGCTCTCCATCGCATTTCTTCTACTGACACTAAGAACTTCCTAATGACTTACTACAACCCGACTACCGGTATATTTCGCAATGACAACAGTGACAACTTCTATTTCCTTGGTGCCCTCTACATTCTCAACAGATTAGAAGATGTGAATTCTACGGCTACGGTTGACTACATTCTCTCCTGTCAGAGCCACTTACAAGGCGGTTTTACTCTCGGCCCAAGTGAAGTTGGGCATTCCCCTTTTCAGGGTGCGTCGGAGTGTCGATACGCGGTGGAGTCATTACGGTTTCTGGGAGCCCTGGACGCGTTGGACGCGGCGTTCACCGTTGACAACGAACCTGTCTGGACTGGGGATGACACACCTCCAACGACAACTACACCTCCACTCCCTCTAAGTAATGAATTATTATTGGTTGGGTTATTAGTAGGTGCTATTGTGACTGTGTTCGTCACAGTTGTTTTGATTAATAAGTGGAGTACCCGTTCTAAAACTAGAAAACAGAAAGTAGTGAAACGGAAGAAACGAAAGAGATAGGTCCGGGTTGAAATTACTGGTAGCGCGTGCGACTCTTTTTTCAAAGACTAGTTTTGCTGATTCTTTGATTTAAGGTAGACTAATTAGCACACTTGTCACCCTTGTTGTGAAGGTTTCTGGTCGAACTTCTACTCCTTGCTTGCAGAGCTGACAATCTCGAAAAGCCCCACCCCAACAAACAAGAGGAGGATGAAGAACATGAAGCCAAAGAAAGCACCTGATACATACGGGATATTGTATGGGTTTTGAACGGACGCTACATCGATATGTACCTCTACGACATCCTCGCTGAAGAATTCAACCAGCACTTGGCAATAGGCTAACTTAAACGTAGAATTGGTATAATACTAAAGGATCTACTAGAACCCTTTCACATTACAGGAATTGGATGTGATAAGATGAAATTTAGGAAACTATTCACCCTCTTCACACTCACTCTACTACTTTTACCAATATTGAATGTGGGAACACCTCAGAGCCACACAACAGCAATCAAAGCTGAACCCCAGGTACTCACCTCAAAACCTTCACTAGCTACTTCCCTAGGTGAGGCACACAAGACACCCAGCCCCATTAGCTCTCCTTACACCATCCATAATATTTCTGCCAACACTATAGTTGATTTTATCTACTTTCCGTCCAATGGGATTGATGGCAACCAGTTCGCATGGCAAGGCTTCGATGGAAACGATTTTGAAATCTTTTGGTACAACGGAACAGACACCATCCAGCTCACAAACAACTATTATGATGACGTTTCCCCATGGATCCATGATGGACAAATAGTGTGGGTAGGAAACGATTCCGTTGACGATGAGATTTTCCATTTCAATGGCACTCACACGAACCAGCTCACAGACAACTGTGTCAACGAATTCTGGCCTCAAATCCACAACGGTCAAGCGGTCTGGGTATCATATGAACCTGACGAAGAAATCTACTTCTTCAATGGCACCCACACTATTCACATCGGTTCAGGCTGGGATCCCCAAATCTATGATGGCCAAATAGTCTTTCGAGGTAACGATAGCCTTGATATCGAAATCTTCCTCTGCCCCAATCCCTCCACTCCTACCCCAACCATCCTTAATATCTCGAGTAATAGCTTCTATGATGTATACCCCAGCCTTCACGACGGAAAGGTAGCCTGGATGGGTGAGGTATCAGGGAACGATTATGAAATCCTTTACTACGATGGAGCAACTACAGCTCCCATAACTGATAATGATGGCGATGATTACAATCCAAAGCTCCATGATGGTGAAATCGTCTGGTACAGCGAAGAGATTGGTGCCGACTATGAGGTTTTCCACTACAATGGCACTGATGTCAACCAGCTTACCGACAACGATGATGATGACAGGTACCCGTACATTCACGCGGGGCAGGTGGTATGGCAGCAGTACGACGGAAATGACTTTCAAATCCTCCTCTTCGATGGCATCGCCACCATCCAACTCACTAATCGCACATTCTACGATGGGCATCCACGTATTCACGATGGATGGGTTGTCTGGGAAGGGGATGATGGACTTGATTACGAAATCTTTCTCGTGGTGACCGAAGACATCTGGGCACCCGTGATTAACCATCCACCGGATCTGAGTTATGCGCTGGGTACAACTGGGCACAGCATCACCTGGCACGCAAGTGACTGGAATCCCACCGGCTTCAACATCACAGGCGACGGAACCCTCGTTGACCAGGACGCCTGGACGGGTGGTAGCCTCACGGTGGACATCGACGGTCTCATCGTTGGATTGCACAACTATACCTGTACCGTGTGGGATGGAGCTATGGCATACGCCAGCGATACCGTACAAGTGTATGTGTATGAGACAACGATTCCTATACCTCCTCCTTTGGTACCTCTAGCCTTCATGTGGGGTGCCCTCGTCATTGGGGCTGTCGTCGGATTAATCATCGGTCTCCTAGCTAGCTTGATATATCGCCGTACGAAAAAGACGTAGTGATGAACTCCTGAGCTGTCCCTGACATGCAGCAGAGTGTGAACTCACTTGATTCAAGGTAAACACGTTACCCTTCGCGGGCTTGAGCTAGAAGACGCCCCAGAGATCGCATTACACTATAATGACTGGGAGGTCCGCCGGTTCCTCAACAGGATTGCTCCGGTCTCAAAGGAGGATGAGGAGGAATGGATAAGGAGTACCTGGGAACAGCGGCGTAAGGGTACAGGTTATGTCTTTGGCATCGAAGTGAACAAGTCTAGGCTCCTCATCGGATCCTGTGGCTTGCACTGGATGAGCGTAACTAATCGCAGCGCAGACTTTGGCATCGCCCTCTACAACAAAGCCCACTGGAACAAAGGATACGGCACCGAAGCCACCCAGCTTATTCTTGGCTACGGCTTCAACCAGCTTAATCTCCATCGGATCCACCTTACTGTTTTCGAATTCAACGAGCGGGCCCGGCATGTCTACGAGAAAGTCGGTTTCAAACATATCGGACGCCACCGCCAGGCCCTCTTCCGTAACGGACGCTACTGGGACATATACGTCATGGATATTCTCGCAAACGAGTTCGGTTAGAAATTCTAACAGCAAGAAAGATTATAGCGGAAAAGGAAAGCTGTATACTTGGAGAGATTTTCATGAGTTATGTGAAAGGCAAAAAGAACATCTTCTTCCTACTCGCCTGGTTCATCCTGGTCCAGGTGGGCGTAATATACATCCTACTAGTAGGAGGGGTATCATTCGGTACCATAATACTCGATGTATCCCTACTATCATACTTCCTATCCTATTACTACATCTGGCCAATTCTTGGGACACTCTTCTGTATCCTAGTATTTCCAAGAATATTCAGTCCCCTCTTCATTAGAATAAAGCCGGTTTTCAGCCGCGGATTCAGGAACGCCTATCTAGACATAGCTTCCACACCCTTCAACCTCGGAAAATTCATTCTACGAGGATTCTCTATCTTTCTATTCTGTTTAGGCGTTGGTTCATCCTTGATAACACTCTGGTTGTACAATAGCACTTGGCTAATTATAGTATTGGGGTTCTTACCCTTCTATTCGGATGCAGGGGGAATCATTAGCAGCATAGGGTTCTTCGAGCTCTACTTCCTCATCCTTCCAATAATCGTAGGAATCCTAGCTGTTGGCTGGGCTTTTGAAGACGCAGGCGTCATCCATTACAAGCTCCAGAAACAGGTTACACAAGAGTTCTTCGAGATACAGCCAATCCACCTCAAGTACCGCGACCTTATCCTAGGCTATGCCTCTCTATCTTCGGTATTCTACTTCGCTAGAAGTATCTATTACTACTGGATTACAGCACCCTGGGCACTCTATGAACCTTTCCTTATCTTCGTCTTCGGGTTCATGATCACCCTGCTAATGATTCCAGCCTACATAGTTTACGGGCTCGTGGGTACAAGGTATCTCAGAAAGAAGCTAGACGAAGTACAGCCAATCGCTGAAGGGCATCTAAAGAGAGGTAAGGTACGGGCAGCCGCAGCGGATTAACCAAGGGTAAGAGTTACTTCTCGACAAAGTATAGGATAACAAGTCTACTGGGCACGCACAAAGGGAGTACCGAAGCTATGCGGTTCAGTTTATAATGAAGAGACCACATACCTAAGTTGTTCTGTTGGGTTATCGTGTGCTTTGTATGAACGGCTTCTCTCTCTTCCTTTCAAGCTCCCACTTTCTCCGCTCCGAACGAAGCCTGAAAAGGTCAATCTCCTTGTAGATCAGCTTCTCCTCCTTAGGTGGAATTGTACGCTCAACCTTGTCCTTTTCCGGAGAGAAGATGAAGGAGTCACCAAACTCAGCAACATTAGCGAAGAAGCAATAAGCATAGATCGTTCTCCGGGCATCAAAGTGGGCTGCCCTGAAGGCTGCTGTTACAGGAGTGAAGGCTGGATTGAAGACAAGGTCCACAGCGGGGTCCGAGTTCTTTAGCTCCACCCGCAGATCCATGTCAAGGAAATCCCGACAAATGGTGATTGCAATCCTTCCAAATTCAGTGTCCCCAATCAAGACCTTTTGTGGTGAAGCCGTAACATCTATGCCCTCAGTTATTCTTTCTCCCCCGTAGCTAATGATGGCGGGGATGTGCTTTTCCTGCTCCCAAAGGATACCTTCTGGAGAAATCACAAGACTAAGGTTCCGCTTTGATTTCGGGTCATGGTATGACCCTGGAATGATAAGCATCTTGTAATGTTTAGCGTAAGCCAGTAAATCCTCGTGCAACTGCTTATAGCCTAGGTCAATTGTCATTTCCGGAAAGAGCAAGATACTGATTTGTTCTGAATAGGCTCGTGTTACCATCTCCCTGACCTTAGCTCTTACACTTTCCACTTTATCTTCTTTAATGCGAAAGAGGTCTTGGGTCTGGGGTTCATAGTACTCGTGAAGAATATCGCCATCCTTTGAAACTCCTATCTGGGCGATGCCAACTCGGAAACGACTTCTCTCCCCACTAGAAGACCCTTTAAGCAGGTCCAAGTGAACCAGCTTGTACTTACCTTTCGGTGTTACCTCCTCTGTGGCTAGGCTTGAAACAGTTTTCTGAACCATCAACTCAAGGTAGGCATCCAATCCGATAAGGTCCACCATGTCCTGTCTGGAGGGTTTCTGCTCAATGATTCTTTCCCACTTTTGCATCTGAGAGAGCAACGCGTCTCGCTCATGTACTACTGCCTGAGCCAGCATCTGTAACCCCTTGCCCTCAGCGATGGTGTAGGCTTGCTCAAGTAGTTTCTTTGCCCGACCCATATCCAGCTCTATCAAGGCAAGCTTGGACTGAAGTAGATAGGTTTCAGCGAGAAGCGAATGAGATGATTGTTGCTCAGCAATCTTCAAGAGCCGGGTTGTCAGGCTCTTGATTTCGCTAAACAATTCCTCCTCTCCTGTCAGCTTCAGTTCAGACACTAGTAGATCACACAGGTGAATCATTGCAGTTACCTTAAGAGAGTGGTCAACAACCTCTTCCTCGACAACTTGCTCAAGAACTTCCACTGCTTTCATCTTATGACGAGTACGTGTACTCGCCTTGAGAGATAGCGCTTGGGCAATACGATACCTATGTTTACTGGCAAGACCCTCTGTTCTTTCACTGATTTCTTTCAGCCTTTTGAGGTGCTGTTCTGCCAGAGAACTTTCGCCAGAGTCTAGGGCTATCCATAGCAGCTCATAAACAACAATGGCTGTGTATTGTTCATTCCCAATGTCTTCAAAAATCGCCAAGCTCTGCTGGAAATAGTCTAACGCTTCTGTCTTGGAACCTTTCTTTCTGTGAATTCTCCCGATGTTCATTAACGTAAGAGCGGTTTTATGCCTTGTACCTAACTCTCTGTATGATGTAAGGCTCCTTTGAAAGAAGTCCAGTGCTTGGTCTAGCTCTCCTTTCAATGAGTATGCGCTGCCCATGTTGTGTAGCGCCAGTGCAAGATCCCTTTTAGATTTCTGTTCTTTGCTGATTTCCAAACTTCGCTGATAATACTCTAGTGCCTTATCCAGATCCCCTCTCATCTGGTGGATAACACCAATGTTTGTAAGTGAACTGGAGATGTCATGCCATATTTCCAATTCCTCTCTGATAGCTAGACTCCGCTGATGGCACTCTAGCGCTTGGTCAAAGTCACCTATCAAGGAAAAGCAATTCCCCATGTTGTTCAGTGTTGTGGCAATGAATCTCCTGTTACCTTGCTGCTCTCTTATGGCTAGACTCCGCTGGTAATACTCTATGGCCTGATTGTAATCACCTTTCGACCAAAAAACTAGACCCAGATTGTTAAGGGCCCCTGCAACACCATACTGGTCACCTAAAGTCTCAGAGATTGCTAGGCTCTCCTGATGGTATTCAAGTGCCTGGTCAAGTTCGCCTTTGTACCAGAAAATAACTCCTCTATGATGTGATATCTCCCCTGTTCTACGTTTTACTTCTTCTTCTAAAACCTGCTCTTTCGCAATCCCCTTGAGGAGCCCCTCACCTTCCGCTAACAATTCCAGCCCTTCACCGAGTTTTCCAGACCGCCAGGAAATTTCAGCTTTCACAATCAGGGCATCTACGACTATCAACGGGTTAGCTTCTTCTCGTGCACCCCTCAAGGTTGCTTCAACCAGCTTCAAAGCCCTCTCTGATTCTCCAAGTTTTAGCCAGAGCTGAGACTCAAGCAGCGAACACGCAAACCGATTATCCGCAGCTAATCCTTCCTGATTTACAAGCTCCTCCACTAGCTTGAGGGCGTCCTTGTAATCACCCTTTTCCAACAATATCTTCACACGAGAGAGTACTTCACGGGCTGTTTCTGGCAAGAGCTACCTTCCTGGAATTCTTCCTGAAAATCACTAACACGACTGAATTTGTACTCTACCCTGATTAATATTTCATTCGGGCACTTGTAGAGCGTTTCGACGCGGTTCAAGTAGTACTAATATTGTTTGGCGAGTCCTTGTCGCTGGTCCCAAGCCTTCTCCGCCTGATACATGTTGTACCCATGTATCAGCAGGGCTAAGCCCACAATGGTCAATACTCCTCCTGCAATTACCAGCGCCCACAACATCCCCCCCAGGAAGAAGGGGAAGAAGAACATCGGCGGCATGAGGAAGAGAAACATTAGCCCGACACCTAGTAGTGCCACGCCTTGTGGGGTAATGACTCCACCAGCGACTAAGAAACCAATCCATCGGTTTCTCTTAGGTTTAGGTTCATATGCCATTCCAAATCACCACAATACCCATCTATTGTTGCGACCATATTAATCTAGTTACTCGCTGAGCATCTTCTAAAATCTAAAAAAAGGGTGGGTGCGTGGAGCAGCGAAACTACTCCACGTTGGAACGTCAGGCTAGACTTGGGCTCTTGAGAACAGAAGGGTTCCTATGGCTATCATGATACTCGTGAAGAGAATCAGTACAAGGATGGGTACAAGCCAAGGAACCATTACCAGTATCGGCCCAATCACTGGGATACCACTAAAGATGGCGATCAGACTTGGTGAAACTGAGCTTCCAAGGCAGAATCTCATCGCCTCAACGCCATAAAACATCGGATCGCAGAGCATCGCAACCTGGAGCCATGATGGTGCTACATCGAAGGGGAAGAAGACTCCTGAGAGCATAAACAAGGGCCAGATCACAAAGGTTACTAGAAGCTGGAAGGCGTGGAAGTCATTCAGGCTAGAGCCTATAGCAACACCGAGGCCCACAAAACCTGCAGTTACGAGGATCATCACACCTACGGAAAGCAGTACACCCAAGGCAAAGTAAGGAATTGGTACGGATGAGAAGGCACCCATTATCGTTGAGATAACTAAAATGATTACTCCCTGAATTGAGGCAGTAAGGGCACCACCAAGTATTTTTCCAATGATGATACTTGTCCGGCTAACTGGGGCTACAAGCATTTCCTTCATGAAGCCAAACTGCCTGTCAAAGATAACAGAAACTCCAGAAAACACACTTCCAAACAGAAGTGCCATCGCAATAATTCCAGGTGCGATGTAGCTAAGGTAGCCGCCTTCAACTGTACCACCAATCATGCTACCGATTCCCATACCGAATATTAACAGGAAGAAGAAGCTTTGGGCGACAGACGAAATTATCCTCGCCTTGGCACGCCAGTACCGCTTAATCTCCCTCAATAGCACAACATAGATTGCTTGTCCTGATATTGGTTGAACCATTTCATATCACCTATGATTACTTCATTAGTCTCCCTATCTTGGTCCCATTCTCCTGCGACCACGCGCCGAATCTGTTATCCTGCGGCGTCTGATTGTTTGCATAAAGCTGCCCCGCTCGTCTCGGATACTCCGACCCGTAGTAGCGAGGAATACATCATCCAGAGTTGGTTTGTGCAACTGAACAGATTCAAGTTCCACGCCAGCGCCATCCACAATTTTTACGATTTCAGGAATCCTGTGTCCCCCGTCATCTACTAGGAGATTGAGCCGCTTGGCACCTGCCATCATCATCCCAGCAGGGCCACCCTTACCAGACATAGCTTTCTCCATCATCTCCTTCACATGCTTGGGGACTCTTCTGCCGCCACCTCCGTGACCACCACCCCCGCCCATACCACCCATTCCACCTCCTCCTCTTCCCATTCGACGCATCATCTCCATCATCCTGCCCATACCGGCACCGTTTCCACCATCTCCTGCGACTGGAATTGCGCTGCTAACCCATTCCTTTCCTTTGAAGAGTGGGTGAACCTTCATTAGGTGTGCAGGGTCCTTGAAGGCCAGGCTAACGATGTCACCTTCGAGCTGGGACTTGAGATCCTCTGGAGTGCCCACGGCAACTAGTTTTCCGAGGTCAATAATCTGGATGCGGTTACAGAGATGGTCTGCCTCCTCAGTATAGTGGGTTGTGAGGATTATGGTTACCTTCTCTTCTTCGTTCAAGCGCTGAATGTGCTCCCAAATTGCACGTCGAGTCTGGGGGTCAAGACCTAAGGTGGGTTCATCTAGGAAAAGGACCTTTGGGTAATGAAGTAGCCCTCGGGCGATTTCTAGACGGCGTTTCATCCCACCAGAATAGGTTTTCACGAAGTCGTCTGCACGATCAGTGAGCTGGACAACTTCTAACATCTCCTTGATGCGTTCGGCACGCACCTTCCGTTTAAGACCATAGAGCCTTCCGTGGAAGTCTAGGTTTTCACGGCCGGTCAATTCGATGTCGAGTGTTGGGTCTTGGAAGACAAAACCAATGCTCCGACGGACAGCATCCGGGTTCTCCAAGATGTCGTGCCCATTCACAATAGCTGAGCCGCTCGTGGGTTTCAAGAGCGTTGAGAGCATATTGAGAGTCGTTGTCTTTCCAGCACCATTCGGTCCGAGGAAGCCAAGTAGCTCGCCCTCCTCGACCTCGAAGCTGATGCCATCCACTGCTCGGATGTCACCGTTAAAGACCTTAGTCAGCTCATTAACTTTGATAATTGACATTTTACTCATTTATCCTGTTTCACTTAGATTCAGATGAAGTCCGCCCTTCCAGCTCTTTTAGCTGCTGTTTAATTCGTTTGATTGCAGCCTCTAACCATTCGGTGCGTTCTTCAAGTAATTTCAGTCGGTTGGTCAGCCGCTTTGCGGCTTCTACTGGGTCCTGAGCTATCTCCTTTGAGAGCAAATGAACCTCTTCGTATAGGTATTTCACTCGCCCATGCATCTTGGGTAGTATGTAATCGACATCCAAGGTTGAGGGGTGGGGCATATGGGGTGCACCATGTTTTCCGAGGATTCTGCGCATGGCCGACATGAACATTATGTGATGGGATGCCGCCATGTCAAGTTTGGTCCGCCCCTCCTCGTTTAGCTCATAGATGATGCGCTGGCGCCCCTCCTTCTCGTCTGGATGTCCTGTGATGAGTTTGTGTTTGCTAAGGTGGTGGAGGATGGGGTAGATGGTTCCTGGTGAGGGACGCCATCCGCCTAGGTGCTCATCGATGGCTTGCTGTAGGTCGTATCCGGAGCGGGGTTTCTCCGCGAGGAGTGCGAGTATGATCCAGCGGAGGTAGCCCTTGCCGAATCCCTTGAATTTGGTGTCTGTGGTTTTTTCGGGGGAGGGTTGTTCCTCTGTCATGTGGTTGGTTCTCCGGTAATAGCTCGGAAACCGACATATTCCGATAGCTCGGAAACCGATACATTCCTATAAAAGAATTATGGTCAAACTACCGAAGCTAGCCACCAAACACTAACCCAAGAACTGCCCGAAGAATACCGGTGTGAACCTGGCTCTTAAGCTCCAGACTATCCTCAAGGGCATCCCATAGGAGTAGTCCCTGAAGGGGCAAATCATCAACCCTGATAATCCCCACAGCCTTCTTGGAGAAATGATTAGCCAACGCATACAACACAGACAACTCCATATCCACAGACAAGACACCCCTATTCAACAAGTCCACCAAGAAAGGCTTGTTTTCACACAACAAGAAAGGAACAGTAGCATGAAGACCATCATGGAGGCTAATACCCAAACCCTTGACCTCCTCTTCCACAAGCTTCCAGATCCTTCTTCTCAAGCCTGGGTCTGCCTTAGCTGGAGCTTCTAAAGGCAACATAATCTCCAGCACCTTATCCAGACGGAGACAATTGGAGGGGATGTTGATATCAGCGGTTTTCACATCTCGACTGATCCCACCTCCCGTCCCCAGGAAAATCACTTCCTCCACGTTTCGGCTGTTGCACAGAACATACCCGATATCAGCAAACATTGACGCTCCGATGGCTCCTCGACAAAAGAGCACACGTTTGCCATCAACATTCACCATGTAGCCTGTCTTGGTCTCCTCATAGGATGCCCCATGCGCCTTGAGAACATCAAAGAAGTCCTTGAAGTACCGCTCAATCTTGAAGGGGCTAATAACAACATGTTCTGGGATCTGGGGCTGCGTCAAGCCAAATATAGATTGAGTGGCCCATTTCAACGCGTCTTTGCCAAGTTCACCATAGACCATCCTATTCACCGCTGGGCTATCCCAGACTAGCTGTCTTAAACTTTACTCGCAGGCACTCTAGCTCCCATAGAGAGGCTTTAAAAGAAGGCGATATAAACGAAGGCAAACTACATTCCAAGGAGAATACTGAAGATGGATCCTGAATCGGCTTTCGAGCTAATCAAACGAAAACCCACCCAAGAAATACTCACCGAAGATCGTCTAATGACACATCTCAAGGAAGGCACACCACTCAAGCATTACATCGGCTTTGAGATATCAGGATTCGTACACCTTGGAACTGGGTTACTATGCATGCAGAAAGTAGCCGACTTCCAGAAGGCTGGAGTAGAAACCCAAATCTTCCTCGCTGACTACCACTCATGGATAAACGGAAAACTCGGAGGAGACCTTGACACCATCCGGGAAGTAGGTGGAGGCTACTTCAAAGAGGCCCTCAAGATTTCACTGGAATGCGTTGGCGGAAACCCCGATGATACCAGGTTCATCATGGGCTCAGACCTCTACAAGCGGCTGGGACGAGAATACTTGGAAACCATGATACGGGTCTCTCTGAAACTCAACCTCGCCAGGGCAAAGAGCAGCATCACCATCATGGGACGAAAGGAGGGAGAATCCGTGAATTTCGGGCAGCTCCTCTATGCGCCCATGCAGGTAGCAGACATCTACTCGCTGGGAGTTAATCTAGCTCATGGTGGTATGCCTCAGCGAAAGGCTCACGTGATAGCCTTAGAGGTCAGCAACGCCTTCAAATACAAGCCGCTGGCGGTTCACCACTACATCCTAATGGGTACCCACGTCACCGCTGAACAGCGAGAACGAATCATCAAGGCCAAGAGTTCAGGTGACAGGGCAGGCTATGAGGACGGGCTCATCGATGTCAAGATGTCCAAGTCCAAGCCCAAGAGCGCCATCTTCATCCACGATACAGAGGAAGAGATACGACGCAAGATTAAGAAGGCCTTCTGCCCCGCCAAGGAGTTAGAGCTGAACGCGGTGATGTCCATCCAGCAGTTCATCGTCTGGCCCCGCCTCCTGAGGCGGAAACAGCCCCTAGAGCTAGTCAACAAGAAAACAGGCAAGACAACCACCTTTGAAACACCAACTGAGCTAGAATTACACTACATGAAGGGCGATGTCCATCCCCTCGACCTGAAGGAGGCAGTGGCAAACTATCTGGTTGAAATCCTTGCCCCAGCTAGAAAACACTTCCTCGAGGGAAAGGGACGGAGATACTTAGAGGAACTTGAAGCCCTGCAGGTTACACGATAGCACTAAATACAAGATAGTCAATTTTCCACACATTAGTGTAAGGGAGTGTTTTTTTGCCATATTGTAGTGAATGTGGAGACAAGATTGGAGAAGATGGTCTCTTCTGTGATAAATGCGGTGAAGAACATACTGACCAACACCTCTGCAAGTATTGCGGATTACAAATAACAGCCAGACGATACAAGAAACACAGAGGACTCTGTAGTCAATGCACTAGAAGAGCAACAAGCGAGATAAGATGGGTCTACCCATTTCTGGTATTTGCGGTCATTGGTCTTGTCGGCTCCATTATATGGACCTTGCTCTATCCTTCATTTTACATTCTTACTCCTCTCATGTTTGCTGTGTGTGTATTGATTCTCATTGGAGCGATTTTCATCCATAGAACACGAAGGTATTAGATATGCTGTTCTCTCAGGAAGTGTTTCAAAGAAAATCTTCTAAAGATAGCAAGCTTTCTGTATCCTGCTAGATGACAGACCTGTAGAAATAGAAAAGGTAGAGGTGGTGGAACAGAATGCTCAACCCCCTCATGAAGTGTTGGTTGTCACCGTTTCTCTGGGTAGTATCCTATCATAGCGTTGATACGCAGTGGAGTCCCAGCAGGTGATTCCTGATCGGTGTTCTTCCACCCGCCTGAGGAAGCTACTAAGGTCATCGCCTTTGTGGAGGGTTTGATTTTCGGAACGGCAATATGGTATTCGTCATCGGTTTCCTTAAGGATTCTAACTTTAGGTTTTTCTTCTGGCAATTAATTCAGCCCCTTGGTGAAGGTGTAAAGGGATTATCTTCTATGGAAGATGTAGAGAAAGTATAAAGGATTATCTTCTATGGAAGATTCATAACCCAATCTTCAGAAGATTGTAACCCAGTATCTAGGATGCCGGGTGATCTTGGTTTTCACCTGATGTCTGTTCCTCCTCTTCTTTGAGGAGTTCTAGGTGGTGGCTGTTTTCGGGTTTTGCGAGGAATCTCTGAAACCTTTGCTCCACAGTGACTAGGTCAGGGAATTTATGGGGACCGAGAGTCTCTACGTTGAAGGAGGCTGCCGCAGAAGCGAAGTAAGCCGACCACAGGGGGCGCTTGGTCCGCTCGTATCCGATGATGAATGCGACGGAAAACACGTCGCCACAACCGGTGTGGTCTACTACGCAAAAGGGAGTGAATGGAGGTATGTGTTGGAGCGTCTCACCCTGGTAGAGGTATGCGCCGCGGTCGCCATCAGTGATGAGAACTATCGCCTTTGATTGGGTGAAGGCGCTGTGGGCTGCTGGCTCAAGGTCTAGTTCACCGGTGAGCTGCCGGATTTCCTCGGTGTCACCCTTGAGCACATCGATATTAGCTGCCACCTTAGAGAACGTGTTCCAGGGGCAAGCCTCCACAATGTCATTCTTTCTAGTATTCCTTCTCCGTACAAAACCTTGTATGTCAACAGACACCTGTATATCACGGTGCTTGGCAGAAGCTATTATTCTCGGGTTCACTTCTTGGAGAACAGGGCTTATGTGCATCCATTTAGTCCTCCAGTAGGTTTTGGGAATGTCTCGTGTATTGATTTTTTCAGCTATGTGGGGAACATGCTGAGTCCGCCTCCCCTCCTCATCATACTTGTTCACAAAGCGGGTTGTGTGATGTCCATGCCGTAATCCCTCAAGATCCATTCCACCTTCAGCGAGCCGCTTAAGATAGGCTACTGGGAAGTCATCACCAATCACCGAGACAAGACCAACGCGTTGAAGCCCCATGCTTCGAGCTGCCATTGCATAAGATGGTGGTCCTCCAAGGACTATCCCTTTCTCCTCTTGGGTAATCGTCTCGTCCAGGGCGACGTGACCAACCACCACTAGGTCATAATCATAATTCTGCAACCTTACGGATATGATGATGTCGTCGGATTTCTCCACTCAAACGCCGCCTAGGATTTAGAATAAGGTGTATGTTCAAGGCATTTCGCTCCTATAAAACTCTCTAGTTCTTTCTACACGTTCTTGATGCAAAAATATTTTAGCCACGCCGCCAGAGGTTCTCCTTGACTCGGGTAGGTTGAGGTCGGGTTATCAATACTACCCTCATTTCCTCGGCTCCATCTCCTCCTCTAAAAGAACAAAGGTGCATAAATTTGCCTCGCAGTGAAAAGGGATTAAAGGCTAAAACCGCAGCCCAGGCTAGAATGTTTAAGGTGTTTGCAGACAAGACATCCCAGGGCATTCTTGTTTTCCAGGAAGACAGCATTATCTACGTTAATGCGGCGTTTGCCAAGATTATCGGTTATCCTCTGCGTGAAATCCGTAACTGGCAGCCTCAAGCCCTTCTAGCCTTGACTCTAAAGGAGGAGCAGAAGATAAGTGAGGACCAATTTCTGAGGGGTCTTAAAGGCAGGGTTAAGACTCGTGTCTATGTGGCGAGGATTATCGATAAGAAGGGTAGGGTTCGCTGGATTCAATCCATTCCCAAGTCTATCAAAATACAAAGCGAGCCAGCGATTCTAGTAACAGTCACTGATGTCTCTGAATACAAAGAGACAGAACAGGCACTGAGAGCCTCCGAAGAACGATACCGAAGATTTCTAGAGCACTTCCAAGGGATCGCCTACAGCGCAGTCTTTGAAGGACTCCCAGTCTTCTTTCACGGTGCGGTGAAAGCCATAACCGGGTACACAGAAAGGGATTTCATATCTGGCGAAGTATCGTGGAAGGATATCGTTCACCCAGAAGACTGGATCTTAATAGAATCAGACTGGAAAAGGATAGGGTCTGTCCCTGGGTCAACAGTCGAACGTGAGTATCGCATCATCCGCAAGGATGGGAAAATACGCTGGCTCCTTGAACTCTGCCATAATATCAGTGATGAGTCAGGTCAAGTATTTGGAGTGGAAGGCCACATCTATGACATAACGGAAAGAAAAGAGGCTGAGGAGGCCCGCCACGAATCAGAAGCTAGATATCGAACTCTGGTCGCAATCTCCCCTGATGCCATATTCCTCACAGACCTCACAGGGAAGATCCTTATAGTCAATCCCCGAACCGTTGAGTTATTTGGGTGCAAGTCAGAAGCAGATTTGCTAGGAAAACCTGCGATAGATTTCGTACTGCCCGAAGATCGACAACGAATCGTTCAAATCATGTTAAATACAGTGCAGACTAGAATAACTAGAAATATTGAGTATACTATCCTACGCAGAGATAGCTCCACAAAACCCGTAAATGCCAGCGCATCAGTTATCACGGGACCTGACGGTCAACCCCAAGCCCTGATTGGCGTTATTCGAGACATCACCCAGCAGAAACTGGGCGAAAAGGCCTTGAGCGAATCTGAAGCCAAATACCGAGCACTAGTAGAGCAGTCCCTCCAGGGGATTATTGTTACACAAGGCTCACCACTACGTGTAGTATATGCCAATACAGCCTTTGAAGAAATTATCGGTTACTCGCTGGAGGAATTGATTGCCCTGGAGGATAGTATTGATCAATTACTCTACCCTGCTGACAGGAAACTGGTTCTGGAACGAGCAAGGAAGCGACTGAGGGGAGAGTCAGTACCGCAGAGTTATGAGTATCGCATCATACACAAAAGTGGAGTCGTACGCTGGGTACGAAATTATGCTAGCCCAATCGAGTATGAAGGTAAACCCGCAATCCAGTCAATAATCGCTGATATAACCGAGCGCAAGCAAGCAGAGCTGGCACTCCAGGAATCCGAGGAGAAGTACAGTAACTTATTCCAATACTTCCATGACCTAATTATACTACATGATTTGGAAGGCAACATCCTTGATGTTAACCAGCAGGTTATAGACCAGTTGGGTTATTCTCGAGAGGAACTTCTTCAAATGAAGATAGCTGATTTGCATCCTCCCGAAGCGGTGGAGGCCTCCCATGATGCCTTTGAAACGGTTATCCGAGAGGGCTCAGTACACTTTGAGATTGATCTCTTAC
Source organism: Candidatus Hermodarchaeota archaeon (assembly GCA_016840065.1). Classification (GTDB taxonomy): domain Archaea; phylum Asgardarchaeota; class Hermodarchaeia; order Hermodarchaeales; family Hermodarchaeaceae; genus YT-063. The sequence continues at coordinate 21,269 of JAEOTB010000050.1, forward strand.
GGAAGACTGGTGAAGTATTCACAGCAGAAGTTTCCTCCAGCCTCTTCAATATCAGTGGACAAAAAGTAATCCAAGGAATTCTCCGAGATATAACCGAACGGAAACAAGCAGAACAGGAACTCAAGGAACGGGAGAAGCGCTATCGGGCGCTCTTTGAAAAAACAAATGATGCCGTATTCATTCTCAGCCTCGACCTAATCCATATCCAGGTAAATCAACGAGCCGCAGACCTACTTGGATACACGATTGAAGAACTGATGGGATTGCATGTTCAAGATGTTGTTGCACTAGGAGAATATCCAGACAGCCAACGAGTGATACAAGCTCTACTGGCTGGAGACCATGTGCCCGTGTATGAGCGATTATTCCGAAGAAAAGATGGCACCGTATTCCCAGTAGAAATAAACGCAGCATTAGTAACTGATGCTGAAGGCAATCCTCTCCACTTTCAAAGCGTGGTCCGAGACATTACTGAACGAAAACGAGCAGAGCAGGCGTTGTTGGAGAGTGAGCACAGGTTCAGAGGAATCGCGGAAAACATGGATGACGCGTTAATCATCCGCGAAGAAGGAGAAGTGGTCTACGTCAATGACCGGGCTTGTGAAATCTTCGGTTATCCTCGAGAAGAACTAATGACCATGTCAACCAAGGATCTCTGTGCTCCAGAAGAGCGAAGCAGATTCCAAGCCTTCATTGAAGAACTACAGCACAGAGGTGGGGGATTTGCCGAACTCGAGCTGCGAGTGCTTCACAAGGACGGATCAAACAGGTTTCTCCACTATCGGTTCTGGGTACGGAGGGACTATGGAAAAGTCATTCACTTCATTATAGCCAATGATATCACTCAACGCAAGCTCGCCGAGCAAGCATTACAGGAATCTGAGTTGAAGTATCGATCCCTGGTTGACAAGTCCATCCAAGGCATTATACTCCTGCAAGATATTCCTCCACGAATTGTTTTTGCCAATCCAGAAGGAGCTAGGATATTAGGATACAAACCAGAAGAGCTAGAATCCCTTTCAAAAAGTGATATCGAGAACCTCTTCCACCCAGATGCCCGGGAAATAATCTTCCAACGAGCAAGAGAAATTCTCGAAGGGTCTATCGAAACTACACACATCTCCTATGGTCCCCGCGAAGTTCGGATGTTCCACCGGGACAAAACCCAACACTGGGTAGAGCTATTCGCACGGCGCATTGAATATCAAGAAGAACCCGCAGTACAGGTGATGGCCATTGAAATCACTGAACGAAAGGAGGCAGAGCTAGCCTTGAAGGCATCAGAGGAGAAGTTCCGCGCCCTAGTTGAGGAGCTAGATGACTGGGTCTTCGAAATGGATGCTCAGGGTACCCTCACCTATTCGAACAATTCGGTTGAGAACCTCCTTGGCTACTCGGTGGGACAGGTAATCGGACTCAATCCACTGGACTTCCTTCACCCTGACGATGCAAAAGCCACCAAGCAGCTATTCAACGAAATGGTAAGAAACAAACAGCGAATACGAAACCTGACCGCCCGTTATCTTCACCGCGATGGATCCGTCGTCATTCTGGAAGCTGTGGGACACCCAATACTCGACGACAAAGGGGAACTCCTCGGTTACCGAGGAATCTACCGAGACCTAACAGAACGTCTACAAATACTAGACCAACTACGACAATACGCAACCGAAGAACCATAAGCCACTGCATCATCGCCGAAACCCTTCACCACCAAAAAACCCACGAAACCAGTAGTTTGTCTAGAATCAATTTACTTCCCCTTCCTCCCCCGCTCCCCCTCCATCCCCTTGGTGTCTTGTTGGTGAGGGTGTGTGTTGGGATGTTTTGTCGCAACCTTGGTTTTTTCCTGAAACCTCATCTTTAAGTACCCTCAGGTATCATTCAAGAATGTCTTGATAGGGGAGTAAAATGGTCAAGATTGTATGCTGGAAGTCACGACATACTCATTTGATTTTTCTAATAGGGTTGCTATTCATAATAATAGCACCTAGGAGTACTCCTTTACTCACCTATTCCAATTCCTCTCATGTTTCCACCATGGCACAAGACTGTGATTCTGCAGTCACTCAGAGTAGTATTTCTCGGGGATTTCCTTACAAATCTTTGGTTCCAGTTCCTGGTAGCCATGCCCCTATATGGAGTCAGCTCTACGGTGGCTTCGAAGAAGATGATTGTAATGATGTTATAGCACTTAGCGGCGGGGGTTATGCTCTAATCGGGTACACCGATATCAGTCCTGCTCCCTACACGGACATATACATTCTAGGTACCGATGGGAATGGTAACCAGCTATGGAGCAATACATTTGGAGGGGTCTACGATGATAAAGGAATATCTGGGGCAGAATGCTCCACGGGTGGCCTGATTATCAGTGGGTACATTCAAGATACAATGAGTTATTCTGAATCTGATATCATACTAATCCGTACAAGCAACACAGGGACTCACCTCTGGAATAAGACCTTTGGGGGTGTCAATGAAGAAAAAGTTGGGGCAGTAATAGAGTGTTCAGGAGGAGGCTTCATCCTTGTGGGCGATACTACAAGTTTTGGTGCAGGATCATGTGATGTTTGGCTGATTCGTACTGATGCTAGTGGGAACCTCCTATGGGATGTTACCTTCGGCGGCTATTATGAAGACAGAGGCTATGATATCGTTGAGTGCTCAGACGGAGGGTTTGCCGTCCTGGGGTATACTTACAGTTCTAGTACAAGATCGTATGACCTTTGGTTAATCCGTACTGATGCTTCAGGAAACCTTCTTTGGAGTAAAACATACGGCAGCGATCGTTTCGAAACTAGCAGGGGGCTAGTAGAGTGTGCTGGTGGGGGCTTTGCAATAACAGGTACGAAATACACAGCTTCCAGTAGTGGTGACATTTGGTTGCTGCGTACTGATGCCACAGGTAATCTCCTTTGGGACGAGTTCTATGGTGGTTCAGATTGGGAAAACAGCGACGACCTCATCGAATGTAGTGATGGAGGCTTTGCCATCACAGGCGAGACTAGAAGCTACGGTTCAGGGGGGCTGGATTTATGGGTGATTCGCACAAACAACTTGGGCGAATGCTTATGGACAAAAAGCTACGGTGGGGTATCTAGCGACTATTCAGGAGGAATAGTTGAGGTAGGTGCAGGCGGGTTTGTCGTAGCTGGTGGATATACCACCCTCAGCACCTCTGATAGGGATGTGTGGTTACTACATATTCCCGATCCTTTCATGTGGTGGGGAGAAACAACAGGGGACAAAATTGTAGAAGTCGGTGCGGGCATCTGGTTTGAACTAGTAGCAAAAGCCCGCTTGGGCATTGACAGGTGGTGGATAAACGACACGGTGAAATTCAACCTTTCAGCTGGTGTGATAACGAATGCATCGGTACTCTCACTTGGTAATCATGGTGTCCAGGTATGGGTCAACGACTCGGTCGATAATAGATTGAACAAAAACATCACTTTCACGGTTGAACCTCAGGCACCGCCCACCTGGGTTGAGGTGCCTACGAATCAGGTTGTTGAATTAGGCACCCCGTTCATCTACAATTTAAACGCAACAGACCGTACCGGAATAGATGCTTGGTGGTTAACCAATACTATACCTTTTAGAATAAATGAAGAGGGAATAATCTCCAATGACACATTCCTTGCACTCGGAGAATATGATTTGCAGATTTGGGTGAACGACACCTTTGGAAACACTATCTCAGCCTCCTTCCAAGTACAGGTTGTTGATCAAACAGCACCGGTCTGGGTGGAAACGCCCCAGGACTTATACTGTGAGTTGGGCTACCCTTTCTATTGCGATTTAGATGCCAAGGATTTGAGTGGAATTGACACCTGGTCGATAGATGACACCACCAGATTCACCATCAGCCCATTAGGAACGATTACAAATATCACCTTTTTACCAGTTGGAGACTATCCGATATTTGTCTGGGTTAATGATACGCTTGGCAATACGCTAAACGCCTACTTCAAAGTCACTGTAAATGACAATGTAGGACCAATCTTTTTGAATACCCAACCTGCCTTGATTGGAACTCCTGACCTGTTTGTTTATCAGTTGGAAGCCTACGATTTATCTGGTGTGGGTGGGTGGGGTGTGAGTGACACTACTAATTTTGATATCACAGAGTCTGGACTGCTCTCCAACCGTCGGACCCTAAATCCAGGCACATACAATCTTACAGTCTATGTTTATGACATCCATGGTAATTCCAAGAGTAAACTGATTCAAATTACTATTACTGGCTTGGGTTCGATGATGTTCACAATTATCATCATGGCTGCTCTGGTTATTGTATTAGTAGTCGGTGGTACCTATGCCGCTACCCGCCGCTTCTGAAGCAAATCAGCCCGCTCAAGAAACCTCAACTTTAAGTACCCTGCCATACTAATCTACACATTCGATAGAAGCTAGGGGAGCTTAAATGGTTTCAATGATAGCTTGCCGAGAAGCCCGATATAATAGGTTCCTTCTTCTGATAGTATTGGCGTGTCTTGTAACACCGAATGGTGCTTTCAACATCAAGCCCTCAATTAATTTCAGAGTTTCCTCAGGAGATATTGATAGTACATCAGCGGGTTTACTTACCTCTGTTACTTCCCTGGAACCCCCTCCCACTTTTTCTCCTCCTGTTCCTGGTGCCGCCTTAAATCCCATCTGGAGTAAAATTCATGCCGGGAAATATTACCCATATAGCAGTACTGACCATGGTTCGGATTTAGTTGAGTTGAGTGGGGGAGGGTACGCCCTCATCGGAACCACCACTGGACCTAGTGGTGAAGAAAATGTTTGGGTTATAGGAACTGATGAGAACGGTACAGAATTATGGAATAGTAGCCTTGGAGGTCCCTACATAGATAAGGGAATGGCTGGGGTGGAATGCTCTACTGGCGGCTTAATCATCGGGGGATACACACAGGGAATCGTTGACGACGACTTAGATTTTTGGATGATACTCACGGACGCAACAGGAAATCCTCTCTGGTCCAAGACCTTTGGCGGCACCGATGACGATTTTGCTAAATCAGTCATAGAGTGTTCTGGCGGAGGCTTTGCTATCGTTGGCAACACTTGGAGTTTTGGTGCAGGGTCATGGGATGTCTGGCTGATTCGGACAGATAGTTCGGGGAATCATTTGTGGAATGTTACATTCGGCGGCGCTAGCGGGGACTACGGATATGATATCGTGGAGTGTTCTGGCGGAGGCTTTGCTATACTGGCGTCCACCAGTAGTTTTGGTGCAGGAGTTTATGATGTGTGGTTGATTCGTACTGATGCTTCAGGTAATCACCTATGGGATGTTACTTATGGTGGAACTGGATCTGAATCTGGCAGTGGGCTAGTTGAGTGTGCGGGCGGTGGCTTCGCCATCATCGGGTATACAGGCCCTAGTTTTAGTGGACGTGATTTCTGGTTACTACGCACCGATACTTCAGGAACACTCCTCTGGGACAAGACCTTCGGCGGCTCAGAAATCGATGTCGGTAGCGACATCGCCGAGTGTGCGGGCGGTGGCTTTGTCTTAAGTGGTACGACTAAAAGCTTTGGTAATGGTGATTACGATATTTGGGTGGTACGCACAGATGGACTAGGTGAAGGTCTGTGGACCCAAGCATACGGTAGCCCTAGACGAGACGAGTCCGGTGGAATCGTCGAATGTAGTGAGGGGGGCTTCACGGTCATTGGTTCGCTTGCGGATTCCGTGGGTAGGTTAGATGTATGGTTATTCCGGATTCCTGATCCTGAAATCTGTTGGTATGTAACACCCGAGGACAAGATTGTAGAGTATGGTGCTAACTTCGAGTATGAACTACGAGCATCATCTCTACAGGGTATTGACCAATGGTGGATGAATGATACTACAGGTTTTAACCTCAATCCCGAAGGGTTCCACACCAATACTTCTGTAGGTGTGCTAACTAATGCCTCCACGCTTTCAGTCGGTGACTACGGGTTACAGGTCTTTGTGAACGACACCGCTGATAACCGGATAAACGCGAACATCACGATTAACATTGAATCCCAGGCGCCCCCCACTTGGGTGGAGGCACCTACGAACCAAGTAGTCGAATTAGGTTCATCCTTCTATTACTACCTGGACGCCACCGACCGGTCGGGAATCGATTCCTGGTGGCTCACTAGCGGCGGGCCTTTCACCATCAGTTCACATGGGGACATCACCAACACGGGCGCCTTATCCCTAGCAGTGTACAACATAGAAGTGTGGGTAAATGACTCACTCGGTAATGCCTTATCCGCTACTTTCCAAGTTCAGGTAGTGGATACAACTGCACCAAGTATATCCTGGTTGCCTATTGACATAAACCATGAGCTGGGCGACCCGTTCAATTACTACGTGAGTGCCTATGACCGGAGTGGTATTGATTCATGGTGGATAGATGACACGACTCACTTCACCATCAATGATAATGGCAAGATTACCAACGTCACCTTCTTGCCGATCGGTGAATATCTTATCAGGGTTTGGGTCAACGATACCCAAGGAAACACCCAGAATGACAAAATCGCCCTCACAGTTGTTGACACCATAGCACCAACCATCCTAAATACTCCGGCTATAATACACGGATATCCTGAATCCGTTTCTTACCAATTTGAAGCGTACGATCTATCAGGAGTTTCTGGTTGGGGTGTAAGTGATACCACTAATTTCAGAATCTCTTCTTCAGGGCTGCTAACCAACCATAGGGTCTTGAACCAAGGTAGATACGATTTAACAGTTTATGTATCCGATGCTCGTGGAAATGTTCAACACCTAAATGTCCGGATTGATATTTTTCCCAGCCAGAGTACGTCATTTGTCGGAGGTCTAGTAATGGTAGGATTAGTCTCTCTATTTGTACTCGGTTGCTGTTTTCTGATTATTCGCGTTTTCAGAAACAGACCATCAGTCTCTGAAGTCCAAGAGGAGGAACCCGATTCTATCGCTCACACTCGTCGTGAACGCCCTACTCGCTACAACTGCCGAAAATGTGGAGCCCAAATCACGGGCGACAAGGCGACCTGCCAGAAGTGCGGGGCCAAGCAGAGGCAGTGTACCGTGTGCCAAGGCTTCATTGAGCATAAGGAACAGTATCTCCAGTGTCCCCACTGCAAGCAACTAGCTCACAAAAGACACTTGCTTGAATGGCTAAAGGTCAAAGGTCAGTGCCCCTATTGCAGACGAAAGCTACGGCGCAAAGATGTGGTCTAGCTCCTTCAACCCGATATTTCTGTACTAGTGAAGGCTTAAATGCCACAAGATAGTGGGCTAGCCTAGGAAGGCTGGTGTTTGATGGCAAACAAAAGTGGCAACGAGAGACGCAGCGGGTCACCCGCCTCGGATGAACACCCACACGACCCACCCTCAATCCCCAACTGGAGGGAGAGGTGGGGTTTCCAGTTCTACGACCCCAAAGCCAAACTCTGCGGACTCTTCAACATCAGCAGCCACCCGAATATCCCCAAACAAGAGTTCCATCTGGTTCTTCTTGCCGACAGCGAAGTTGACCTCTACATCAACACCTTGCCCCTACAAGGAAGGATTGACAAACTAAGCGACGGCAACCTCACCTTCTCCATGGTCGAGCCCAACCACCAATGGAACATCAGCTTCGACGAAGGTAGCCGCTTCGCTGAGCTAGAGTTCCATGGACGAATCCCCCCAGTCAAATACGACTCCAAACTCTACCGCATGGAGGGGGTTCTTGAGTTGGAGTACTACGGGCAACCTTGCATCGTGAAAGGCAATATCCGTCTCGATGATGGGGCTAGCCACGACATTCACTGTCTTGGTTACCGGGACCATTCCTGGGGAATCAGGGATGATGCCGCCATCGACAAGTGGTACAGGGTCGTCGCCCATTTCGAATGGTGCGTCATAAACCTAATTCAACTCCAAATCCGGGACCGAACCCTTTCAACGGGCTTCATGGTGACAAACAAGGGCACCCAACAACTCAAAGATGTTGAAGTAGTAACCCGCTACGAACCCGATGCGGTCACACCAGAGGGCTTTGATTTCCGATTCAAAGATGAAACCGGGGAAAACTGGCTCCTCAAATCCGCCAAGATCCAGACCATGATGCGCTCCCCACGCCCAATAAAGCCAGGATATCATGTAAGCATCTATGATGTCGTCTCCCATTTCATGCTCAAACGATACCCCAGCAGCGGGTACGGCATCGCCGAATACCTCACCAATCAAATATCTAGCCTACCAGGGGAATTACCCTAATCTTGAGATAATCCCCTTCCTCCCCGTCCCCCTCCATCCCCAAAGATGTCTTCCGTGATGAGTTGCTCTCCGGGCAGGATTGCTGTCCTGGTTTTTTAGGGGTGTTTGGTTTCGTCTTGGATGATACTGGCTAGTCCATCCATTTCACATGACCCATTTCTATTAGTTTTCGGAGTGGCTCTGGTATGCGGTCTGCTTTCTGTAGGTGTGACGATGCCCACACTTCCACGTCTTCATCCATCCACAGAATGGAGAGGCGTGGGCAGGAGAAGATGGGGGATATATCCACACATTCCAGTTGATTCTTGTTGAAGGTCAGGGTTTCCAGCTTGGGGCAGTGTTGCAGCGGGGTAAGGTCGAGGGATTCTAGCTGATTACTCCCTACTCCTAGACCTCCTAGCTCCGCGCATTGTTTGAGGGGAGTTAGGTCGATCTGCTGCAAAAGGTTCACGGCAAGCCCGATACTCCTGAGCTTAGGGCATTGTTGGAGGGGTGTGAGGTTGACCTGACTTAGTCTATTCCCATTAAGACCCAAACTAGTGAAGCTTTTACAGTGGCTGAGGGGGGTGAGGTCGATGCGTTCTAACTGGTTGCCACCAAATTCAAGTTCTACCAGCTGGGAGCAGTCACTGAGAGGGGTGAGGTCCAAATGCTCGAGCCGGTTGCTACCCAACCCCAGCTCTTCCAAGTTGGCGCAGTGGCGGAGAGGGATGAGGTCCAGGTGTAGCAACTGGTTCCTATCCAGCCTGAGCTCACGCAAGTTAGCATGGTGTTGGAGAGGGGTGAGGTCGATGGAGGCAATGCTCCTATTCAAGAGGTGGATAGTAGATTCATCGGTGCTAACTTCGAATTTCTCTTGTTCGCCTTTATCGGTTGTGTACTGAAGGGTTATCTTACTCAATCTGTGAATCCTCCAAAAAGGATGAATGTTACAATGACTAGTGGCCATTAGTTTGAATTATCTTAAGTGTCTTCTGTGCCCTAGCAAGAACTTCTTTCCCGATGACAAGGGTGCCCCTGTCCTCAGGGTATTTGACTTGATGTCTTTCCAAGGCTTCTTTGAGCTTGGGGATGGCGTGACGAATGCGTTCTGGGAAGTGAACGGTACGTTCTGTAACACCGCACAAGATTCCGAGCCCAATCCGTACGGTATGTTCTAGGCGTGTTTCTTGTGCGGCTCGAAGGAGGAGGTCAAAGGCGGTGAAGTCGCCGATGTAGGCGAGAGCGTGGATCACGCTTCTGGCAAGTTCTGTGTGCTGTCTCGTGGTGAAGTAGTATTCGAGGATGGTGGTGAGGAACGGGAGGGCGCAGCTTTCTTGGAGGAAGGCGAGGGCTCGAATGTAGAGAGCTTGTGGACTCGCATCGAGGCTTTCCTCATGGGCATCGATGAGTGGCAGGTGGGGAAGCTTTGGGTATTCCCTGATGACGAGTTGGGCGGCATCCAATGATTTGCCCATGTGTCTGAGGGCGTCTGCCGTGTTCAAGATGAAGGAACGGTAAGTGTGATCCATTAACAGCTGGGTTAGCAGCTCATAGGCTTGCTGTCCACCGATTTCACCGATTTCTTGGATAACCTCATTTAACTTCCATCTGTCCTGGGGGGCAACGCCTAAAGGGAGCACACCGTATTTGGCGGGAAGCATGTCGAGAACCTCCCGTAATCTAGCCAGCTTGGCCTCTGAAGGCTCCTCTGCACCGTTCTTCTCGCTCATACCTCTTCCTTACCCCTCCACCCTTTAAGCTTCCCGAATTCCTTCTCTACATCCTACCCTGCTGTTTTTGTCTCCCCCTTCCTCCCCCGCTCCCCCTCCATCCCCATAGTGTCTTGTCTGGTGAGGGGGGTATTGTTTGGTGGGTGATGTTTTTATTTGGGTGTGGGTAGGGTTTCTTTGTATGTTGTAGGAGGCGGTTATGTGTCCACCTTACAAGTTCCTGATATGTGCGTTTATGATGGCGTTCATTGTACCGTGATGCGTCTGTCTGGAAGTGGTTTCTACACTCCAGGGGATCTTGGTATAGAGCCCTATAGCACAACGAGTTCTTGTTGGCGGGGGTATATGTTTATCTTTTTGTGCTGGGAGCAGGCGCTCTTCTTGAACCAGATTCTGATTAATGCCAAGAATCCTCCTGTCATTAATGGTGTTAAGCCAGAGCCCTTCAAGGGGATGTTTGAGTACTGGTACCGGAATCTCCGGCTCAAGGAGCGGGGAACTGGACATCTTCTGATAGGTGCGGGGCAGGACCGGTCCAAGCTCAAGGGACGCCTGTACCCTCTTCCCGTTGAATTTGGGAGAATCCTCCGGATAACTATAGACAAAGGCGACATCACCGCGGTTGTGGACCATGCCGACTGGGCTGTCAGGGAAAAAGAGGACTAGCTCTAGTGACGAACTGGCGATAACGGCTACACGGCTTGTATCTATAAAAAAAGAGGGGGGAGAGGAAGTATGGGCTACTTCCTCTTGCGGAACCATAAGAAGTACAGCAGAAGAATCACTATGACAATCACTATTACAGCTATGAGTGCAATGATAATTGGCAATAGGTTTGGTGGAGGAACTGCTTCGAGGTAGTCGATTGTCACGCTCTCAATGCTGGGGGTTCGGTCATTGTTGATGCTGGTTAGGATGGCTCGCCAGCGAAGGTCACTGCCATTGTAGGTGAAAGTATGGGCTACATTAGGTGTGATGCTTTCCCAATGGGCACCGCTGTCAACGGTCAAGAACCATTCGATGGATGTACCAGGTGGTGTGGTAGTCTGTGCGGTAACGGTGGCTTCTGTGATGTTAAATGGAGTAAAGTCAACTGTTAGCGATTGGGCTGTTCGGGGGCTCTGGTAGCTGTCACGGTAGCTGCGGAAGATACGGAAAATCAAGAGAGAATCCGTGTTTGCGACATAAGCGTAGTCTCCATGGATGGTAACTTTGCGACAATCCAGCCCTGGAGCAGTGTAGCTGGTGACGAGCTGAATGTTTGTAGAATCTGTGGTATCGATGAGGTGGACTCCACCTAATCGTTCAGCGAGAACTACGTACCGGCCATATATGGCAACACCACTGGAGTAGTTAGTTCCAACAGGAGTATAGCTGTCCAAGTTGGTAGTAGCCCAGGGTTCGGTGACGTTGTTCAGATAGAAGCCAAATGTGCCATCAGCTATTGCCAAGAAGTCACCGTCGACCGCTATATCGATATCAGCAGTCGCGCCTATCTTCTCTATGAGGTTGAGAGTGGATAGGTCGGTCATTTCATAGATAGCGTATCCGCCACTTCCTCCGATACCTGAGGCATAGACATAGTGGCCCTGCGCCCAGACCGATGTGCAGTTATCAACATCATCACTCCAATCAATCGCACTGGGATTAGATGGAGTTGAGATGTTGAACATGTAGATTCCGTAGGTTCCATCGGCTAGGTACAGAACTTCACCGTCTAGGAAGATGTCATAGGGGTAGGACATGTCTTCGTATCCGATTTCTACAACATTGGTGGGGTCACTGGCATCAAAGACATAAATCCCTGTGTCGGAGCTGCCCACATCACCGGCAAAGACCAGGTGGCCTTGAACCGCGACTGAAGTGTAGTAACAGGGGGTGTCATGCTGGATTTGATCGAGGAACACGGGGGCTACAGGGTCACTGACATCGACGAGTACGAGTCCGTCGGTGCCAGCAGCCATATAGGCAATGTCGCCTTGGACTGCTACATCGACAGCGTCGTGTGTGCTATACTCACTCATCAAAGGTAGGTCCGTCGCAATCCCATGCCCAAAACGATGGAGATGGACACCAGAATCGTCTCCTACTAGGAGAATGCTCCCTGACAACACTACTTCATAGACCACGCTA